>NZ_JACVVG010000032.1:0-61122 GCF_016647875.1 Pseudomonas sp. S36
ACAAAAAGTGACTCGCCGTAAGGGCGAAAAGGTGATTAAGCGTCTCCATCGTAAATGGACTAAGCCCATTCTCAATACCCACGCAAAGCTTCAAGCTTCAAGCCTAGCCAGAGTGTGCTCATATACCGAGCAAACACGCTTAGTAGATAAACAAACGTCCAATTCGAACACTAGAATTCGGCAAGGCGCCATACCTCATAAGCCGGCGTCTCATAAGGATGGCTCCCCTTGAGCGCAGCGACGACCTGAGCAATCAGGCCGTCAGCAACCACAAGCTCCACCTTCCACTCCTCCACCACCTCGACCTGGCCAGCCTGCCCAAGGTACGGCTGGCTGCCGTCCAACGGGCGAAACTGCCCCTGGCCCAAGGCCTGCCAAGCGCAGTGGTCATAACCACCGATACGCCCGCCACCAGCAGCGAACACAGCAGCCTTGACCACCTCCACATGGCTGGCAGGGACAAAGAAGGCGAGCTTGTACACGCCTTAGTTCACCCACACCCGAGCATTGCGGAACATGCGCATCAGTGCCGCGTCTTCCTGCCACTCATCCGGGCGCCAGGAGTTCTGCACGGCACGGAACATACGCTCCGGGTGCGGCATCATGATGGTCACACGGCCATCGCGGCTGGTAAGGCCGGTGATACCGCGCGGCGAGCCGTTCGGGTTAGCCGGGTAGGCTTCCGTGACCTTGCCGTGGTTGTCGACGTAGCGCAGTGCCACGCAACCGGAAACATCCGCTTCCACCAATGCCTCTTCGCTGGCGAACTCGGCATGGCCTTCACCGTGGGCGATGGCAATTGGCATGCGCGAACCGGCCATGCCCTGCAAGAAGATCGAGTTGGACTTCTGCACCTCGACCATGGCCACCCGCGCCTCGAACTGTTCGGACCGGTTGCGCACGAAGTGCGGCCAGTACTCGGTGCCCGGGATCAGCTCGTGCAGGTTGGACATCATCTGGCAACCGTTGCACACGCCCAGGGCGAAGCTGTCGCTGCGCTCGAAGAAGGCCTGGAAAGCATCGCGGGCGCGGCTGTTGAACAGCGCCGACTTGGCCCAGCCCTCACCTGCACCCAGCACGTCACCGTAGGAGAAACCACCGCAGGCGACCAGGCCCTTGAAGGCTTCGAAGTCGACACGACCAGCCAGGATATCGCTCATGTGCACGTCGATGGCGGCGAAACCTGCGCGGTCGAAGGCAGCAGCCATCTCGACCTGGCCGTTGACGCCCTGCTCACGCAGGATGGCCACCTGTGGGCGAATGCCTTTCTTGATATAGGGGGCAGCCACGTCATCGTTGACGTCGAAGCCCAGCTTCACCGACAGGCCAGGGTTGTCTTCTTCCAGCAGCAGGTCGAATTCCTGGTCGGCGCAATCGGCGTTGTCGCGCAGGCGCTGCACCTGGTAGCTGGTTTC
Organism: Pseudomonas sp. S36; assembly: GCF_016647875.1. NCBI lineage: Bacteria > Pseudomonadati > Pseudomonadota > Gammaproteobacteria > Pseudomonadales > Pseudomonadaceae > Pseudomonas > Pseudomonas sp. S36. Next base: position 1,416 of record NZ_JACVVG010000032.1, read on the forward strand.
GGCCCACTGACGCTGCAGCATGCGGCGGTCGTCGTCGAACAGCACTTCGCCGTTCAGGCTGATGGACACCTCGGCGTTGTTGACCGGCTTGCCGATCACGGCCACGCACTGCTCGCCCAGGCCGGCGGCGCTGAACTGGGCCAGAACGTCCGGGGTGGCGTCCTGGCGAACCTGGATCACCGCACCCAGCTCTTCGTTGAAGAGGATGGCGGCCACATCGGCCTTGCTGTCGGTCAGCGGATCGAGTTGCAAATCCAGGCCACAGTGGCCGGCAAAGGCCATTTCCAGCACGGTGGTCATCAGGCCGCCGTCGGAGCGGTCGTGGTAGGCCAGCAGGTGGCCGTCTTCGTTCAGGCCCTGGATCACCGCGAAGAACGCCTTGAGGTCTTCTGCGTCGTCGACGTCGGGTGCCTGGGCTGCGATCTTGCCGTAGGTCTGGGCCAGGATCGAGGCGCCCATGCGGTTCTTGCCACGGCCCAGGTCGACCAGAATCAGGTCGGTCTCGCCCTTGTCCATACGCAGTTGCGGGGTGAGGGTCTTGCGGATATCGGTGACCGGAGCGAAGCCGGTGATGATCAGCGACAGCGGCGAGGTAACGCTTTTCTCGACGCCCTCTTCGCTCCACTTGGTCTTCATCGACATCGAGTCTTTACCGACCGGGATGGTGATGCCCAGTTCCGGGCACAGCTCCATGCCGACGGCCTTGACGGTGTCGTACAGGCGGGCATCCTCACCCGGGTGGCCCGCAGCGGACATCCAGTTGGCCGACAGCTTGATGTCGGACAGCTTGTCGATGCGCGAGGCGGCCAGGTTGGTCAGGGTCTCGCCAATGGCCATGCGACCGGACGCCGGGGCATCCAGCAGGGCCAGCGGGGTGCGCTCGCCCATGGCCATGGCCTCACCGGTGTAGACGTCGAAGCTGGTGGCGGTCACTGCGCAGTCAGCCACCGGCACCTGCCAGGGGCCGACCATCTGGTCGCGGGCGACCAAGCCGGTGATGGTGCGGTCACCGATGGTGATCAGGAAGCTCTTGCTGGCCACGGCCGGGTGGTTGAGCACGCGCTGAACGGCGCTGTCAAGGTCCAGCTCGCTCGGGTCGAAGTCATCGCCCAGCTCGGCTTCGCGGGTGACCGAGCGGTGCATGCGCGGCGGCTTGCCCAGCAATACGTCCAGCGGCATGTCCACCGGGGTATTGCCGAAGTGGCTGTCGCTTACGGTCAGGTGTGGCTCTTCAGTCGCTTCACCGACCACCGCGAACGGGCAACGCTCGCGCTCGCAAATGGCCTGGAACCGCTCGAAGTCGCCAGCGCTGACGGCAAGCACGTAACGCTCCTGCGATTCGTTGCTCCAGATTTCGTGCGGGGCCATGCCCGGCTCGTCGTTAGGCACGTTGCGCAGTTCGAAGCGGCCACCGCGGCCACCGTCGTTGACCAGTTCGGGGAAGGCGTTGGAAATGCCGCCCGCGCCCACGTCGTGAATGAAGGCGATGGGGTTGCTGTCGCCCAGCTGCCAGCAGCGGTCGATGACCTCCTGGCAGCGGCGCTCCATTTCCGGGTTTTCGCGCTGTACCGAGGCGAAGTCCAGGTCAGCCGAGCTGGCACCGGTAGCCACGGACGAAGCAGCCCCGCCGCCCAGGCCGATGAGCATGGCTGGGCCGCCGAGCACGATCAGCTTGGCGCCAACGGTGATTTCGCCCTTCTGCACATGGTCTTCACGGATGTTGCCCATGCCGCCTGCGAGCATGATCGGCTTGTGGTAGCCGCGCACTTCTTCACCGTGGGGGGTGTTGATGGCTTGCTCGAAGGTGCGGAAGTAACCGGTCAGGGCCGGGCGACCGAATTCGTTGTTGAACGCAGCGCCGCCGAGCGGGCCTTCGATCATGATGTCGAGGGCGTCGACGATGCGCTCGGGTTTGCCATAGGCCTGCTCCCATGGCTGCTCGAAGCCGGGGATGCGCAGGTTGGACACGGTGAAGCCGGTGAGGCCAGCCTTGGGCTTGGCACCACGGCCGGTGGCACCTTCGTCGCGGATTTCACCGCCGGAACCTGTCGAGGCACCCGAGAACGGGGCGATGGCGGTCGGGTGGTTGTGGGTTTCCACCTTCATCAGGATGTGCACCGGCTCCTGCACCGCACCGTACTGGCGGGTTTCAGGGTTGGGGAAGAAACGCCCGGCGACGTTACCGACGATGACCGAGGCGTTGTCCTTGTAGGCCGACAGCACGCCTTCGCTGTGCATCTGGTAGGTGTTCTTGATCATGCCGAACAGGCTTTTTTCCTGGGCCTGGCCGTCGATGTCCCAACTGGCGTTGAAGATCTTGTGGCGGCAGTGCTCGGAGTTGGCCTGGGCGAACATCATCAGTTCGATGTCGTTCGGGTTGCGCTTGAGGCCCTGGAACGCATTGACCAGGTAGTCGATCTCGTCTTCGGCCAAGGCCAGGCCCAGGTCGATGTTGGCCTTGGCCAGCGCATCACGGCCACCGGCCAGGATGTCTACCGAGGTCATCGGCTTGGGCTGGGCATGGCTGAACATGTCGGCGGCCTGCTCCAGCTGGCCGAGCACGCGCTGGGTCATGCGGTCGTGCAACTCGGCAGCGACGCGGCCAGCGTCGGCCTCGCTGAGGTTGCCAGCAACGTAATAGGCGATGCCGCGCTCCAGGCGCTGGATCGACTGCAGGCCGCAGTTATGGGCGATGTCGCTGGCCTTGCTGGCCCAAGGCGAGATGGTACCCAGGCGCGGCACGATCAGGAACAGACGACCGGTGGGTTCCTGTACCGGTACGCTGGGGCCGTACTTGAGCAGACGGCCCAGCACCTGCTGCTGGTCGGCGGTCAGCTCGCCGTCGACATCGGCGAAGTGGGCGAATTCGGCATACAAACCAGTAACAGCGGGGACTTTCTGGCTCAGTTGCTCGAGTAATTTACCGTGGCGAAAGGCAGAAAGGGCAGGAGCGCCGCGCAGGATCAACATCGTCGGGACAGCCTCAGAAGGGGTGTACTTGGAGGCCGTGCATTCTAGCCTAATTCGATGGCTTCGGCACCCGCTCTGCGCCATGCCTGCCAAGTGGCCGAACCGGACTTTCGGGTCAGAAAAGCAGCGGCAAGCTGCAAGCTGCAAGCTGCAAGAAAGAGCGAACCGTGCCGCATCCGCTTTTTCTTGCAGCTTGCCGCTTGCCGCTTGCCGCTCAAAAGCCGCTATCAGACTCCCTGGTAGTTGTCGAGATATGGCGCAGCCAGTCCTTTGCGTATACTGCAACCTATGTTCGCCCACACTGCTTTGCGCCAGCGTTGCGCCAAATGGCTTTTCGCAACCGGTCTCTTTCTGCTGCTCGGTGCCTGCGTTGAAAAACCCAGCACCCTCGAGCGCGTGAAGGAGGACGGCGTGCTGCGCGTGGTCACCCGCAACAGCCCGGCCACCTACTTCCAGGATCGCAACGGCGAAACCGGCTTCGAGTACGAGCTGGTCAAGCATTTCGCCGACGATCTGGGCGTGAAGCTGGAAATCGAAACCGCAGACAACCTGGACGAACTGTTCGACGACCTGGGCAAACCGTCCGGGCCAGTCCTGGCGGCGGCGGGGCTGGTCACCAGCGAGCGGCGCAAGGCCCAGGCCCGGTTCTCCCACCCCTACCTCGAGGTGACCCCCCAGGTCATCTACCGCAACGGCCGCCCACGCCCTACCGATGCCCAGGGCCTGGTGGGCAAGAAGATCCTCGTGCTCAAGGGCAGCAGCCATGCCGACCAGCTGGCCGAATTGAAAAAGCAGTACCCCGGCCTGCAATACGAGGAATCCGATGCCGTCGAGGTGGTCGACCTGCTGCGCATGGTGGACGAAGGCCAGATCGACCTGACCCTGGTGGACTCCAACGAACTGGCCATGAACCAGGTGTACTTCCCCAACGTGCGCGTGGCCTTCGACCTGGGCGACACCCGCGACCAGCGTTGGGCCGTGGCACCTGGCGAAGACAACAGCCTGCTCAACGAGGTGAATGCATTCCTCGACAAAGCGCAGAAAAACGGTACCCTGCAGCGCCTGAAAGACCGCTACTACGGGCACGTCGACGTGCTGGGCTATGTGGGCGCCTACACCTTCGCCCAGCACCTGCAGCAGCGCCTGCCCAAATATGAAAAGCACTTCAAAAGCTACGCCAAGGTCGAGCAGGTGGACTGGCGCCTGCTGGCAGCCATTGGCTACCAGGAATCCATGTGGCAGCCGGAAGTCACCTCCAAGACCGGCGTGCGCGGCCTGATGATGCTGACCCAGCGCACGGCCCAGGCCATGGGCGTGTCCAACCGACTGGACCCCAGGCAAAGCATCCAGGGCGGCGCCAAGTACTTCATGAAGATCAAGGCCGAGCTGGACGACAGCATTCAGGAACCGGACCGCACCTGGTTCGCGCTGGCAGCCTACAACGTCGGCACCGGGCACCTTGAAGATGCACGCACCCTGGCCAAGCGTGAAAAGCTCAACCCCAACAAATGGCTGGATGTGAAAAAGATGCTGCCACGGCTCGCGCAAAAGCAGTGGTATCGCCAGACCAAATACGGGTACGCCCGCGGCGGCGAGCCGGTGCACTTCGTCGCCAACATTCGGCGGTACTACGACATCCTGACCTGGGTGACCCAGCCCCAGCTGGAAGGCCAGGTGGCCGAAGGCAACCTGCATGTACCCGGGGTGAACAAGGACAAGCCTGCGGAGCAGGCTCCGCGGATGTAAGCTCGCGGGCCCTGTCGCCTGCAAGCCAACGCACAAGGCTCATGGATTTAGCAGGGCCCTGTGGAGCAACTGTCTTCCACGATAATCTCAAAGTTAGCGCAATCACTGTGGGAGCGGGTTTACCCGCGAACACCGGCGAAGCCGGTGCCATGCACCGCGGTGCCTGCTTCGCGGGTAAACCCGCTCCCACAGGTGGCGTGGTGTGCTTGAGAGATCGGTGGCTTGCCGAGATCAGGGCCAGAGCCGCTCAGCCCTTGACGCGGCGAGCCCTGAAGAACTCGCTCAAGATCTGCCCGCATTCCTCGGCCAGTACCCCACCCTCGAACATCACGCGACGGTTGAGAAAGCCTTGGTTGAAGAACTGGCCCTGGCTTTGCACGATACCCGCCTTTGGCTCCAGCGCCCCGTATACCACCCGCGCCACCCGCGAATGCACAATCAGCCCCGCACACATGCTGCAGGGCTCAAGCGTCACGTAAAGCGTGCTGCCCGGCAGACGGTAATTGCTGACCGCGTGCGCGGCCGCACGGATGGCCACCATTTCGGCGTGCGCGCTGGGGTCGCTGTCGGTGATCGGCCGGTTGAAGCCTTGGCCAATCACCTGGCCATGTTGCACCAGCACCGCCCCCACCGGCACCTCACCCAGTTGCGCACCCTCGGCGGCCAGGGCCAGGGCCATGCGCATGAAGTCCTGGTCACGGCTGCGGTCGATGATCTGCGGGCGCATCAAACCACCGCGATCGCGGCCATCAGGCCGGTTTCCATGTGGTCGATGACATGGCAGTGGAACATCCAGGTGCCAGGGTTATCGGCCACCAGCGCCACCTGAGCACGCTCGTTGCGGCCCAGCAGGTAGGTGTCGGTAAACCAGGGCTCCTTGATGTCGTGGCGATTCGACCCGATCACCTTGAAGCTCATGCCATGCAGGTGAATGGGGTGCTGGTACTGGGTCATGTTCTTCAGCTCGAAGATGTAGCTCTTGCCCTGTTTGAGCGTAGCGATCGGGCGGTCGGCGCAGGTCTTGTCGGTGATATCCCAGGCCTGGCCGTTGATCTGCCACAGGCTGGGGGGCTTGCCCTGGTCGGTGCCTACCGACACCTTGCCCGCCCATTCGAAATTGAAGTTCAGCTTTTCGGCATTCTCCAGGTCCGGCTCGGCGATCGGGTTGGCGGGCAATGCTGCCGGCCAGTCACCGGGGGTGTCGTTGCTGGCCACCGAACGCAAGGTACCCAAACGTACAAAACCGTCGCGCAGCGAGATCTCTTCACCCGCCTGGGGAATGCGAATGGCCAGGCAGATGCGCATGCCCGGGCCAAGCCAGTACTCATCCTCCAGTGGCCGCGGCGTAATGGGGTTGCCATCCAGCGCATACACCCGCGCCTCGCAGTTGCCCTTGAGGTTGAGCCGGTAGGTCCAGGTGTTGTCCAGGTTCAGCAGCCGTACCCGCACCACTTGCCCGGCCGGCAACTCGGTGACGGCATCGGCCTGGCCGTTGATGGTGATCAGCCGCCCGGCGGTGCCGTTGCGCGCAGCTTCGCGCGGGACGCTGAAGGGCATCCAGGCGCCCTGCTCGTCCACATGCCAGGTTTTCAGGCTGAGGGTGCGCTCGTGCTGGAAGCCCGTGGGCTCGCGCTCCTCGACAATCAGCGGCCCAACCAGGCCACGGCCAAGCTCTTCGGAGCTGCTGACGTGAGGGTGGTACCAATAGCTGCCGGCGTCTGGCACGCGGAACTTGTAGTCGAAATACTCCCCCGGTTTGACTGGCAACTGCGATACGTAGGGCACGCCGTCCATTTCCAGCGGCAGGCGGATGCCATGCCAGTGGATGGTGGTTTCGATCGGCAGGTGGTTGATGAAGCGTACCCGCAGCCAGGTGCCCTGACGCACCCGCAATTCGGTACCCGGGGCGCTGGGGCCAAAGGCCCAGGCCTCAGTCTTGTGCCCGGCCACCAGCTCCACCTCCAGCGGCGCCGCAATCAGCTCGTAGTCGTGGCCCGCGTTATCGTCCTCGACCTTGCCCAGCCAGTACCGTGCAGCGCCACCGGCGCCCAGGCCAACCACAACCAGGCCGGTCAGGCCTTTGAGCATTTGTCGACGGGTGAAGGACATGCAGCGGGAACCTCGTGTTAGGCGCTATCAAGCTGCCAGCATGGCTGACGATCAAGGGCGAATACGATACACCTGCATTTGCGAAAGATTAAGTGAAGTGTTGCCGCAGCGCCCAACGCGTCCCGCAAAGCGGGTTGCAATACGGAAAATGCCGCGCTTAATATACGAACAATTCCCATTTACACCTCAATCGACAACCCGACGCCATGAGCATGCAGGACGCCTCCCTCAACACCCAGGTTTCCCACCTTTACCGGGCCCAGAGCCAATGGTTGCACGGCTGGCTGCGCCCGCGTGTGAACTGCCGGCACCTGGCCGCCGACCTGGTCCAGGACGTGTTCATCCGGGTGCTCACGGCAGCGGATGCGGCAGCCAAGTTGAGCGCCGTGCGCGAGCCCAAAGGTTACCTGGCTACCATTGCCCGGCGGCTGATGATTGATCGGCTGCGCCGCGCCCACCTGGAAAAAGCCTGGCTCCAAGTGATGGCCGAACAGCCCGAAGCGTTGCAAATGCCCCCCGAACAGCACTTGGCGTTGCTGGAAACGCTGTATGAACTGGATGCCATGCTTGCCGCCCTGGGAGAAGCGGTGCGTCAGGCATTTCTGCTGTCCCAGGTGGAGGGCATGCCCTACAAGCACATTGCGACGACACTGGGCATCTCGGAGATGAGCGTACGGCGCTACATCACCAAGGCCGCTGAACACTGCATGCTCTACAGCCTGAGCCACGGGCTGTGAACCCTGCGCTGGGCCCCGGGCAGTTGGCCGCGTTGCGCCAGGCTGCCGAATGGCTGTGCCAGCTCAACAGCGGCGAGGCCCGACAAAGCGATTGCCACGCCTGGCAGCAGTGGCACGATGCAAGCCCGGACAACGCTTGGGCCTGGCAGCAGGCTGAGCGCCTGCAGGGCCGCATGACCGGGCAGGCCCTGCCCGTGGCCCGCCGCGTGCTGGACGTCAGTGCCGAGCATCGACGTGCCAGCAGGCGGCGGGTGATCAAGGCAGGCATGGTGCTGCTGGGTGGTACTGCGCTAAGCCTGGGCGGCTATCAGCAACGCACGACCCTGCCTTGGCTGGCCGACTACCGCAGCGGTGTGGGCGAGCAACTCAAGCTGAACCTTGGCAACGGCACCACCGTGCGCCTGAACACAGACACCGCGTTGGATGTGAGCGACACGCCAACGGGCACCCGCCTGAAGCTGCGCCAGGGGGAGATCATGGTGCAGGTGCCCCTCGGCCAGCAGTGCCAGGCGCAAACCACCCACGGGCGCGTAGACACCCAGGCCTGCCGCTTCTCGCTGCGGGTGCTGGAGACCAGCACCCGCCTGAACGTGCATCAGCAGCAGGCACGGGTCACCCTGCCCAGCGGCCAGTCATTGCTTGCCAGCCAGCAGCAGCGCTGCGAATTCGACCGTGAGCGCTTCAGCCCGCTGCTCGCCCTGCCGGCCGGCAGCGATGCCTGGGATCAGGGCCTGATCATTGCCAACGGGCTACGGCTGGACCAGCTGTTGGCCGAGCTTTCCCGCTATCGCTCGGGCTGGCTGCACTGTGGGCCGGACGTGGCCGGCCTGCGCGTGAGCGGCACTTTCAGGCTGGACGACACCGAGCAGGCCCTGCGCGCCATCACCAGCGCCCTGCCCGTACGTGTGCAAGCGCGCACGCGCTACTGGGTGACGGTGGTCCGCGCCTGAATTGCTCCGTTACCTGAACACATTGCCTTGGCTCGTTCGACTTACAGGTGATGCCAGCACGGGCTGGCCCGGATCCCTTGAGAGAACACCATGACGCCCAAGCCTCTGCCCCGTTCGCGCACTCACCTGCTGCTTGCTCTGTTGCTCGCCGGCCCTGCCAGCATACTGGCTGCGCCGCTGCAGCAGTACCAAGTAGCACAGGGTGAACTGGATGCAGCGCTGACGCAGCTTGCCGCCCAGGCCGGCGTGGTGCTGTCGTTCGACACGCGCCTTGCCGCCGGCAAGCGCACCCCAGGCCTCAGCGGGCAGTACTCGTTGGACCAGGCCCTGGCGCAGCTGCTGCGTGGCACCGGCCTGCAAGCTATCCGCGAGCGTGACGGCCGCTACAGCCTGGTCAGCGCCCAACAGGGCGACGCCCTGGAACTGGCGCCCAGCACCGTCAACGCCGACGGCCTGGGGGACGTTACCGAAGGCTCCGGCTCGTATACCACCGGCTCGGTTTCGGTGGGCAAAGCGCCCCAGGCGATCAAGGACACCCCGCAAACCGTCAGCGTGATCAGCCACCAGCGTCTGGAGGACCAGAAGCTCACCACCGTGACCCAGGCAATGGCGCAGACCACGGGCATCAGCCTCTATGAGGGCAGCCTGACCTCCACCCGCTACCTGTCACGAGGTTTCGAGGTGACCAACTTCCGCATTGATGGCGGCGCCTCCATGGTCGATGGCGTGTGGAAGAATGCCGACACCGCCATCTTTGACCACCTTGAAGTGCTGCGCGGGGCAGACGGCCTGTTCGCCGGTGCCGGCGAGCCGGGCGGCACCGTCAACTTCGTGCGCAAACGCCCGACCTTCACCCCCCAGGTCAACTTCACCACTTCGGCTGGCCGTTGGGATGACTACCGCAGTGAACTGGATGCCGGCGGCCCTTTGGCTTTTGACGGCAAACTGCGGGGTCGGGCCGTGGTCGTCAGCCAGAACAAGCAGTCGTTCATGGACGATGCCGGCGCCAACCACGACCTGTTCTACGGCGTGCTGGAGGCAGACCTGACCGACAGCACCAACCTGCTGCTGGGCCTGACCCACAGCCGTTATCGCGACAGCGACCAGGCCTATGGCCTGCCCCGCTACAGCACCGGTGCCGACCTGAAACTGCCACGCAGCACGTTCCTGGCAGGCGCTCACGATTACCTGCTGCAACGCAACGACACCTACTTCGCCAACCTGAAGCAACAACTGGGCGAAGACTGGAGCCTGAACCTGGATACGCTCTACAGCCGTACCCGCTCGCTGCGGGACTACTACAACTTCAACGGCGCCATAGAGCCGTCGACCGGGTCGGGCAGTGCGGCCACCTGGGGCGGCCAGAACGCCAAGGCGCATGAACGGTCGGTGGACGTGTCCCTGCGCGGCACGTTCAGCGCATTGGGCCTGGAACACAGCCTGGTCGCTGGCTGGATGTGGCATGACTACGAAAGCCGTACGCCCTTGTGGTCGTCTGACCCTGTCAGTGTTGCCAACATCTTCAGCTTCAACCCGCACGATTATCCGAGCCTCAAGGGCCAAGGGTTCTATGACGGCAGCAACAAACTGCACCGGCGCAGTGACGGCTTCTATACCAACCTGCGCGTGCAACTGGCTGAACCGCTGCACGTATTCATCGGCGCCAGCCTCACCCACTACCTTGATACCTACGCGTACACCACCCGAGAATCGAACGAATTCATCCCCACCCGCTACGAAGACCGTAATGTGCTGGTGCCCTACACCGGCCTCACCTATGCGCTCACGCCCGAGTGGACCGCCTATGGCAGCATCAGTGAAATCTACAAGTCCCAGGCCGATCGCCTGGCCGGCCCATTGCCAGGCAGCGGAGCGCTGGACCCGATCACCGGCCGCAGTCATGAACTGGGCCTTAAAGGCGCCCTGTGGGACGGCCAGGTCAACACCTACGTGGCGCTGTACGCCATCAAGCGCGAAGGCGAAGCGGTACGCGACCCGAACAGCGGCGCCGCCAGCGACCCCAATACCGGGGCCAGTTGCTGCTATGTGCGTGAAGGCGAGGTCACCAGCAAAGGCATTGATTTCGAAATCAGTGGCCAGGTGCTGGAGCGCCTGCAAGCGACGTTCGGCTACACCTACAACCACCTGGAAAAAAGCAGCAGCGCGCTGAGCTACACCTCGCTGACGCCCAGGCACCTGGCCAAGCTGTTTGCTACCTACCAGCTACCCGGGCAGTGGTCGGCGCTCAAGCTGGGCGGTGGCGTAACCACCCAGAGCGCGACTTACGTCGAGGGCACTGCATTGGTGCGCGGCAGCGACGGCAACCTGAGCCAAGGCCAAGACTACAGTTTCAGCCAGGCCGGTTACACGCTGTGGAACGCGTTCGCCAACTATAAAATCGACAAGCACTGGGATGTCGCTGTCAACGTGGAGAACCTGTTCGACAAACGCTACTACTCCACGGTGGGCTACTCGGATTACGCCAACTTCTACGGCGAACCCCGACGTTACATGGTGACGCTCAGCGGGCGCTTCTAACGGTTGCAGCGCGCCCATGCAAAGCGCGCTACAGGCCCTTAACGCCCTGTGCGCGCCGCTGCCCATTCGTGGTGCAGCAAGGCGTACTGCTGGGTGTTTTCGTAGATCGGCAGCCCGTTCTGGTCGTTCATGAACGTCACGAACTCTTTGAAGACGCCTTCGCGGCGCATGCCGAGCTTCTCGCACAGACGCTCGGATGACCTGTTGGTGTCTTCCACATAGGCGTACAGCCGGCGCGCCGCACGCTGCTCGAACAGGTGGGCGAACAACTGGGCAGCGGCCTCATAGGCATAGCCTTGGCCGCCGAAGGCTGGGTTGAAGTTCCAGCCCACCGAGAACGTATCGTCCTCGGCTTCAGCGAACAGATCGCCAATCAGCTTGCCGGAGGTACGCAAGCATACCGCCAGGTACTTGCTGCCGGATGCCCGGTCCAGCGCTTCGCACTCGGCCGCCTGCAGGTTCGCGAGGGCGAGCGACAAGAAGCAGCTGGAGACGGGTTGATGCAGATACTCGAAAAGATCAGCCGCATCTTCCTTGGCGAATGGCCTCAAGATCAGCCGCTCGGTTGCAATGACTTCCATCTGCGTCTCCTGGCGCTCAACGGCGCACTGGGTGAGCTGACGATTATATTGACATGCGCCGCGTATGCAAATTAACGTACGCGGCGTATGCGATTTGTTCAGGAAAGCCCATGACCCAGCCACAACGGCGCACCCGCTCCAGCATGATCGAGGAAACCCGTGCCAAGCTGGTGGCGATCGCGCGGCAGGTGTTTGCCAGCCAAGGTTTCGCCAATACCTCAATGGACGACTTCACGGCGCAGGTGTGCCTGACCCGTGGGGCGCTGTACCACCATTTCGGCAACAAAGAGGGGCTGCTGATCGCGGTCATCGAGCAAATCGAGGCGGAAGTGGGCGAACGCCTGCAAGCTGTCTCCGACGCGGCCCCTACGCCCTGGGAGGGTTTCCGCCGCCGCTGCCGCACGTACCTGGAGCTGGCGCTGGAGCCGGAAATACGCCGGATCATCCTGCAAGATGCTCGCGCGGTGTTTGGCGATGTGCCCCCCGCTGCGCGCTCGGTCGGCGTTGCCGCTTTGCAGCAGGCGCTGGACGGGCTGGTCGCCGAGGGCAGCGTGGCGCCACTGCACACCGGGGTGACTGCGCGGATGATCTATGGCGCGGTCACCGAAGCGTCATTCTGGATCGCCGAGCCGGACGCCGAAATCGAAACACGCCTGGGCGAGGCCCTCGACAGCCTGGATCGCCTGTTGGGCAACCTGCTTACCCGCTGACGCCACCCTGCCAGGAGAAACACAATGCAATGGCGCAACACCGCCACCCGTTTTGGCGCCCTCGCCAAGTTCTTTCACTGGACCACCGCCGCCGCGTTCATCGCCGCCTACATCGTGGTTTATTACGTCATCTGGTTCATGGACGACACCTCGCCAGAGTCCTGGCCCGTGCTGAACGTGCATTGGGCGCTGGGTTTGCTGGTAGGTTTCCTGGTGCTGCCGCGGCTGCTGTGGCGCCTGCTGCAGGTACAGCCACACAGCCCCCCTGGCTCGAAGCTCGAGCACCGGCTGGCGCAGGTAGCCCATTGGGGGCTCTACGGGTTGCTGATCGTCATGCCGCTGACCGGCTACCTGGGCACAGGGGCGCCTACGGACTACGGCGTGTTCAGCGTGACAGGCTTCAACGAGACAGCCGCGTTTGCGTGGATCAGTGCCACGTATGGGGTGAGCTATGAAGCGTTCGAAGTTCCCATCGACGATATTCACCACTTCATCGGCAAATGGGTGGCGTGGGGGGTGGTCGGGCTGCACATAGTGGCGGCGGTGTTCCACCATCGGGTACGGCGTGACGATGTACTGGTGCGTATGCTGCCGGGTCACTGAGCCACAAGCGGTACAGGGGTTGCCTCTTCGCGAGCAGGATGCAGGCTTTCGAAGCAGGCATTACCCCTGCAAAGATTACTTATTTCTTGGCAGCCAGGTAATCGGTGAGGAAGGCTTCGGCATTACCCTGCTGTGACAGGCCTTCCGAATAGCCCACCGGGCGCGGATGCGCTTCGCCGGGCAGGTACAGCTCGCCGCCCCATGTGCCCTGCACGATCAGCGCGACGAATTTCTTGCCGTCAACGGTGGTCCAGTAGCGCGTGTCCTTGCTGGTCTTTTCAACGTGCATTTTCTGAATGCGCATATCCCAGTCGTGGTCGATGCCTTCTACCTGCACCAGCGCCTCGTTGGCGGCGCGGTCGCCAATACGCAGCGTCCATACCTTGGCACCTTCAGTGCCCAGGTAAGCGACAACATGCTTTGCCACTTCAGGGCGTTCCTCGGCCTGAGCCTGGCTGAACCACAAGCTGAAGCAAGCAGCCAGCAAAGCTGGCCATTTAAGATAGCCGGTCATGATTTTGTTTCCTGATGTGCAACAAACGCGTATTGAAAGCCTCAATATGCACGCTGCCAAGTCACCTGCCCGACCCTCACAACAATCAGCCGGCTGATCACAACGGCCATTGCCGAAAATGCGCGCGCGGCCCCATTTCTGCTCTACGCAACCCTTAACGAGAACCACTGCCCCCATGCAATCGCTGACACCTTACCTGGACACCACCTTCAGTTTCGACAGCCCCGGCTCGCTGGCCCAGGCTGGCGTGCTGGATACGCGTGCAGCGCAGGTAATGGGCAGCGCCACAGGGCACTATCGGGCGCAGACGGTGCGGGAGGGTTTGCAGTACTTCGATTGCCATCTGCATTTTGCAGAACCGCTGCGCATCGACAAGGTGCTACCCGAAAGCCTGTGCATCGTGCAGGTGTTCGACGGGGTATGGCAGCACAAGGTAGATGGCACCCTGAACCAGTACGATGCCGGCCGTTTGCATGTGCTGGGCTTGAGCGAAAGCCTGGAAGCTCAAGACCAGTTGCCGGCTCACAGCCATGCGCGCATGGCGGGTGTGCGTATTGCCGGCGATGCGCTGCGCGAGCTGGCCCAGGACGATGAGCAGTTCAAGCCGCTGCTGGCGCTGATGGGCGACGGCATGCAGTTCAACCAACTGCCCCAAAGCCCTTCCTTGAGCCGTCTGTTCCAACAGCTCTACCGCTCGCCCTACCACGGCAGCTTGAGGCGCTTGCACTATGAAAGCCTCAGCCTGGGGATCGTTGTGGAGTTGGCCAGCCATCTGTCTGGCCTGGCCCCAAAACCCACGCTGCACGAAGATCGCAGCCGCAGTGACCTGGCACTGGAAACACGCCGTTTGCTCGACAGCAGCCCTACTGCCCCGCCAACCGTCGCCCAGCTTGCCCGCCAGTTGAACGTGAGCGAAACCACCCTGCGCCGTACGTTCAACCAGCAGTTCGGGTATTCCATCCTGCAGCATGTACGGCGGCAGCGCCTGGAGCTCGCACGGCTGCTCGTGCTGGAGCGCAAGTGGCAGATCTCGCAGATTGCCTACCATGTCGGCTATGCCAACCCGGCCAATTTCTGCCATGCGTACAAGGCCTATTTCGGGCACACCCCGGGTTCCGAATAAGGCCTTGCTCGCCGCGACAGCTTCACACGGTAATGGGGTCGACCTTGTCCACGTCGATTTCCATGTCCGCCAGCGCCTTGGCTACCACATCGCGGCCAAGCACGCCGTCGTCCGCCAACGCCTTCAGCGCTGCCAGCACCACAAACTGCCGGTCCACCTCAAAATGCCGACGTAACGCCTCGCGGGTGTCGGACTGACCGAAGCCGTCGGTGCCCAGCGCCACGAAACGACGGTTGCCCACCCACGGCCGGATTTGATCGGCATGGATCTTCATGTAATCCGTAGCCACCACCACCGGGCCAGGGTGGCCTTCCAGCACTTCGGTCAGGTAAGGCACTTTGGGCTCATCCAGCGGGTGCAACAGGTTCCAGCGCTCGGCCTGCTGGGCATCGCGCCGGACCTCGGTGAGGCTGGTCGCGCTCCAGATCTCGCTGCTGACCCCGTAATCACGTGCCAGAATATCGGCCGCCGCGATGACCTCGGGCAGGATCGAGCCGCTGCCCATCAGCTGGACATGGCGCTTTTCGTTGCTGGCGTGCTCGATGGGCAGCCGGTACAGGCCCTTGAGGATACCCGCCTCGCTACCCTGCGGCAGGTCGGGGTGCGGGTAGTTCTCGTTGAGTACGGTGATGTAGTAGTAGATGTCTTCCTGCTCGACGTACATGCGGCGCATGCCGTCGTGCACGATCACTGCCAGCTCGTAGGCGTAGGTGGGGTCGTACGACACGCAGCAAGGCACGGTAGCCGACATCACATGGCTGTGGCCGTCGTCGTGCTGCAAGCCTTCGCCCATCAGCGTGGTGCGCCCCGACGTAGCGCCCAGCAGGAAACCACGGGCGCGCGCATCGCCTGCGGCCCACAGCAGGTCGCCAACACGCTGGAAGCCGAACATCGAGTAGAAAATGTAGAACGGCAGCGTCATGACGCCGTGGTTGGCATAAGAGGTACTGGCGGCAATCCACGAGGACGTGGCGCCCGACTCGTTAAGGCCCTCCTGCATGATCTGGCCGTCTACGCTCTCTTTGTAGTACGACAGCGTGCCAGCATCCTGTGGGGTGTAGAGCTGGCCCACATGGGAGTGGATGCCGATCTGGCGGAACAGGTTTTCCATGCCGAAGGTACGTGACTCGTCCGGCACGATGGGCACCACAAGCTTGCCGATGTTGGGGTCCTTCAACAAGGTGCTGAGGATACGCACAAAGGCCATGGTGGTGGAAATGGAGCGCTCGCCCGTGCCCTTGAGCTGAGCGTCGAGCGTGGACAACGGCGGGATTTGCAGCGGCTCCACCTGAGCGTGACGCGCCGGCACCTGGCCACCCAGGCTGTCGCGGCGGCCTTTGAGGTAGCGGGCCTCTACGCTGTCATCCGCTGGGCGCAGGTAAGGCAGCTCACCCAGTTGGTCGTCAGTCAGTTCCAGGCCAAAGCGGTGGCTGAATGCCTTAACCGCATCGGCGCCCATCTTCTTCAACTGGTGGTTGATGTTCTGCCCTTCACCCGCCTCCCCCATACCGAACCCTTTGACCGTTTTGGCCAGGATCACCGTGGGCCTGCCTTTGTGACGGGTGGCCGAGGCATAGGCGTTGTAGACCTTGACCGGGTCGTGGCCACCGCGCGACAGCTTCCAGATCTGCTCATCGCTCAGGTCGCTGACCAGCTCCAGCAGCTCAGGGTACTTGCCAAAGAAGTGCTCACGTACGTAGGCGCCGTTCTGCGACTTGTAGGTCTGATACTCGCCATCCACGCATTCCATCATGCGCTGGCGCAGCAAGCCGGTTTTGTCCTTGGCCAGCAGTGCGTCCCAGCCACTGCCCCAGATCACCTTGATGACGTTCCAGCCAGCAGCGCGGTACAGGCTCTCGAACTCCTGGATCACTTTGCCGTTGCCGCGCACCGGGCCATCCAGGCGTTGCAGGTTGCAGTTGACCACGAAGATGATGTTGTCGAGCTTCTCGCGGCCGGCCAGCGAGATGGCGGCCAGCGACTCGGGCTGGTCCATCTCGCCATCGCCGAGGAACGCCCAGACCTTGCGGCCCTGATGTTCCTTCAGCCCACGGCTTTCGAGGTAGCGCATGAAGCGCGCCTGGTACGCCGCAGTGATCGGGCCCAGGCCCATGGATACCGTCGGGAACTGCCAGAAGTCCGGCATCAGGCGCGGGTGCGGGTAGGAAGACACACCATCACGGTCGGTTTCGCGGCGGAAGTTGTCCAGTTGTTCTTCACTCAGGCGCCCTTCGGTATAGGCGCGGCCATAGATGCCGGGTGCCGAGTGGCCCTGGATGTAGACCATATCGCCCGCAAAGGTGTCGCTGCGGCCACGGAAGAAGTGATCGAACCCCACGTCATACAGCACCGCCGCCGAGGCATAGGTGGCGATATGGCCACCAACGCCGGAATGCTTGCCGGCGCGCAGCACCATGGTTAGCGCGTTCCAGCGGATGTAGGCGTTCAGGCGTTTCTCGACATCCAGGTCACCCGGGTAAGGCAGCTCGCGCTCGGGGGGGATGCTGTTGACATACGGGGTGGTCACCCGCCCGTGGAAGTCGCCGTGCACGGAAACGTCGAAGTCGAGCAGCTGGTCGATCAGGAAGTGCGCGCGTGGGCGCCCCTCGACCTCGACGACCGATGCAATCGAATCGATCCATTCGCGGGTTTCTTGAGGGTCTTCATCGCGAAGCGGATAGCCCTGCGCCATTGGTCACTCTCCTTGATGTGGCATCAGCTGGTCGTTGTTCAACCAACCATTAGTTGCACTTGCAATTAAATCTATCGTCAATGTCTGTATGATTGCAACTGCAATGAACAGCCCTGACCTGGAAGAACCCATGACCATCCCGACGCCAGACCTCTGGTACAGCTTCATCCGTGCGCACCGCTGCCTCATCCGGGAAATCGAGCGGCGCCTGGCCGAACAGGGGCTGCCGCCCTACGCGTGGTACGACGCCTTGTGGGGAATCGAAAGCGGCCAAGCGGGCGCGAGGCGCATGCACGAACTGGCCGACGTCATGGCCATCGAACGCTACAACCTGACCCGCCTGGTCGACCGCCTGGAGAAGGAAGGCTACGTGGCCCGGGAGAAAGCGGCCGAGGACGGACGCGGTGCAATTGCCCGTATCACAGACAGCGGCCGGGACCTGCGCAAACGGATGTGGGCGGTGTACAAGCACTCCGTCGAAGAGCTGTTTCTGGTGGCATTCGACGAGGAACAACAGCGCGTCTTCGCCAGTGCATTGGAGCAGGCGAGCCGTAACGCTCGCCTGTCGCCAACACCCGGTCAGGCCAAGCGGTAGCGCGACAGCGCCTCGCTCACACTTGCAGTGCCCACTTCACTTGGCGACCTTCCTGTTGCTGTTTTGCTGAGTCAGCCCCAAAAAAACAAAAGCCCGCAATTACGCGGGCTTCAGGGCATTTTTTGCTAGATCGTGCCGGGCAGTGCCGGACGCAGGATCATTCCCACTCAATCGTCGCAGGCGGCTTGCTCGACACGTCGTAGGTCACCCGCGAAATACCTTCGATTTCGTTGATGATACGGCCGCTGACGGTTTCCAGCAGTTCGTACGGCAGGTGTGCCCAACGGGCGGTCATGAAGTCTACGGTTTCGACGGCGCGCAGCGCGACGACCCAGGCGTAACGACGGCCATCGCCTACCACGCCCACCGACTTCACCGGCTGGAACACCACGAAGGCCTGGCTGGTTTTGTGGTACCAGTCAGCCTTGCGCAGCTCTTCGATGAAGATATGGTCCGCACGGCGCAGGATGTCGGCGTATTCCTTCTTCACTTCGCCGAGGATGCGCACGCCCAGGCCCGGGCCTGGGAATGGGTGGCGGTAGACCATGTCGTACGGCAGGCCCAGTTCCAGGCCGATCTTGCGCACTTCGTCCTTGAACAGCTCACGCAGTGGCTCGACCAGCTTGAGGTTCATCTCTTCCGGCAGGCCACCCACGTTGTGGTGCGACTTGATCACGTGGGCCTTGCCGCTCTTGGCGCCAGCCGACTCGATCACGTCGGGGTAGATGGTGCCTTGGGCCAGGAACTGGATATTCGGCAGCTTGCTGGCTTCGGCATCGAAGATGTCGATGAAGGTGCGGCCGATGATCTTGCGCTTCTTCTCAGGGTCGGCTTCGCCGGCCAGGTTGTCGAGGAACTGCTTTTCGGCGTCGGCGCGGATCACCTTGACGCCCATGTTCTCCTTGAACATGGCCATCACCTGGTCGCCTTCGTGCAGGCGCAGCAGGCCGTTGTCGACGAACACGCAGGTCAGCTGGTCGCCGATGGCGCGGTGCAGCAGCGCCGCAACCACCGAGCTGTCAACGCCGCCGGACAGGCCCAGCAGGACGTTGGCCGAACCCACCTGCTCACGCACCTGGGCAATGGCGTCTTCAACGATGTTGGACGGGGTCCACAGGGCTTCGCAACCGCAGATGTCCTGCACGAAGCGGGACAGAATGCGACCGCCCTGCTTGGTGTGGGTCACTTCCGGGTGGAACTGCACGCCGTAGTAACCACGGTTGTCGTCGAACATGCCGGCGATCGGGCAGCTGGGGGTGCTGGCCAGCACGTGGAAGTCAGCCGGCATCTGGGTGACCTTGTCGCCGTGGCTCATCCACACGTCCAGGCCCAGCACGCCGTCAGCGTCGATATGGTCTTCGATGCCGTCGAGCAGGCGGCTTTTGCCTACCACGTCGACACGGGCGTAACCGAACTCACGCAGCTCGGAGCCTGCAACCTTGCCGCCCATCTGTTCGGCCATGGTCTGCATGCCGTAGCAGATGCCCAGCACGGGTACGTTCAGGTCGAACACTGCCTGCGGCGCACGGGGGCTGTTGGCTTCGTGAACCGACTCGGGGCCACCGGCGAGGATGATGCCGCGCGGGTTGAATTCGCGGATCGCTTCATCGTCCATGTCGAACGGGTGCAGTTCGCAGTACACACCGATCTCGCGCACGCGGCGGGCGATCAGCTGGGTGTACTGGGAGCCGAAATCGAGGATCAGGATACGGTGGGCGTGAATATCGAGGGCCATGGGGGAATCTCTGATTCAGCTGCGAGCTTGAAGCTGCAAGCTGCAAGTTGATCGGGGAACACGCGGCGGCTGCTGAACGCAGCCACCGCTTGGAGCTTGAAGCGCGAGGCTTACCGCTGGCGGCAATCAGCCGACGCGGTAGTTGGGGGCTTCCTTGGTGATCTGTACGTCGTGCACGTGGGACTCGGCCATGCCGGCACCGGTGATGCGCACGAACTCCGGCTTGGTGCGCATCTCTTCGATGGTCGCGCTGCCGGTATAGCCCATGGACGAACGCAGGCCGCCCATCAGCTGGTGGATGATCGCGGCCAGCGCGCCTTTGTACGGCACACGGCCTTCGATGCCTTCCGGTACCAGCTTCTCGGCACCGGCCGAGGAGTCCTGGAAGTAGCGGTCGGACGAGCCTTGCGCCTGCGCCATGGCACCCAGCGAGCCCATGCCGCGGTAAGCCTTGTAGGAACGGCCCTGGAACAGCTCGACTTCGCCTGGAGCCTCTTCGGTACCGGCAAACATCGAACCCATCATCACGCAGGACGCACCAGCAACGATGGCCTTGGACAGGTCACCGGAGAAGCGGATACCACCGTCGGCGATCAGCGGCACGCCTGTGCCTTCCAGCGCAGCGGCAACGTTGGCGATGGCGCTGATCTGCGGCACGCCGACACCGGCAACGATACGGGTGGTGCAGATGGAGCCTGGGCCGATACCGACCTTGACCGCATCGGCGCCCGCTTCGGCCAGGGCCTTGGCAGCAGCGCCAGTGGCGATGTTGCCGCCGATTACCTGCACGTGCGGGTAGGTTTCCTTGACCCAGCGAACGCGGTCGATCACGCCCTTGGAATGACCGTGGGCGGTGTCCACCACCACCACGTCCACGCCGGCGGCGACCAGGGCGGCTACGCGCTCACCGGTGTCCTTGCCAGTGCCGACTGCGGCGCCGACACGCAGGCGACCCTGGTCGTCCTTGCTGGCCAGCGGGTAGGCCTTGGCTTTTTCGATGTCCTTGACGGTCATCATGCCCTTGAGGCTGAACTTGTCGTCGACAATCAGCACCTTTTCAAGGCGGTGCTTGTGCAGCAGCTCGCGCACTTCGTTCTTGTTGGCGCCTTCGCGCACGGTGACCAGCCGCTCTTTGGGCGTCATCACGTCGCGGACCTTGGCGTCCAGGCGGGTTTCGAAACGCACGTCGCGGGAGGTGACGATACCGACCAGATCACCGTTCTCCAGCACCGGAACACCGGAGATGTTGTTCAGGCGGGTGAGGTCGAACAGGTCGCGCACGGTGGCGTCGGCTTCGATGGTGATCGGGTCCTTCACCACGCCAGCCTCGAACTTCTTGACCTTGCGCACTTCGCCGGCCTGCTGTTCGATGGTCATGTTCTTGTGAATGATGCCGATGCCGCCTTCCTGGGCCATGGCAATGGCCAGGCGCGCTTCGGTGACGGTGTCCATAGCGGCGGAGACCAGCGGAATGTTCAGCTCGATGCCACGGGTCAAACGGGTCTTGAGACTGACTTCATTGGGCAGTACCTCAGAGTAGCCAGGTACAAGGAGAATGTCGTCGAAGGTCAGGGCTTCTTGGCTGATACGCAGCATCGCGGGGGCTCCCGGGCGGGAAAAATGGAAGCGCGCCATTATACTGATGCACGGCGCGCCGCTCAATGTAAATCAAGCTTCAAGTTACAGGCGGCAGGCTACAGAACGGTGTGTGCCACAGGACCTAGGCCTTGACCGACTGGCACTGGCTTACGCCTTGGCGTTCACCTGCACCACTGCCACCGGCTGGTCGAGCCAGTCGGCGAAGTTGTCGAGGAACGCCTGGGTGAAGCCGGCCTCGCCCCAGTTATTGAACATGAAGCCCAGGTTCGAGAAGGCGCAGGGTTGCAGGAAGATGAAGCCATTGATGTCATCTTCGAACCCACACAGCGGGCAGGTGAAGTTGTCGCTGACCCCAGGCATCCACTCTTCGAGGCTTTCGAACAGCGGCTCGCCCACCTCGCGCCGGCATTCGGGGCAACCGGCTTCTTCAAGAAACCCCTCGGTGGGGGTGTAGATGCAGCGCTTGAGCATCACTTCAAGGCCGTTCACCGCCGTGCCAAATGGCAGCTTTTCGGGGTGAAGGGCCACCTTGCGTGCCCCTTCGGCCAGGGCATGGCCCATGCGGTTGCCGGCAACCCCGCAGGTGGTCAGTTGCTCCTCGACGACCTTTTCCCGCACCAACCAGCGCAGGATGGCACGGGCACGTGCCTCGTGCACGGGGACGGTAGACAGCCGGGGAACGATGATGCTCTGGGTATTCATGAACGGTACAGGCCTGGGAAGCTGCAAGGGTCGGGCTATTCTACCCCCTGCTCAGGTGCTCAGGTACCGGCCGATGAGCGCCAGGCCGCTGGCCAGTACCAGCCAGGTGACCAGCCGAACGAACGCTTCGCGCGACAAGCGACAGGCGAGCCTGCGCCCGCACCACAGACCAACGAACATCACTGGCAGCAAGCACAGGGCAAGCATCAGCAACCCCTTGTCGGCATACACCCCGGCGAGCATGAACAGCGACAGCCGTACCACCGTGCTGCAACTGATCAAGGCGCTCTGAGTGGCACGCACCTGCTCCTTGGCCTCCAGCCGCGCGCTCAGGTAGAGGGCGTAGAGAAACCCGCCACTGCCGAACAGCGCCCCGAACAAACCGCCCACCGTACCCATCGGCGCCGCCCACCAGCCCGCCAGGGTGGCCGGCCGCACCTTTACCGCCAACCCGTACAGCGCATACCCCGTCACGAACAGCCCCATCAACAGCAACAGCACGTCCGACTTGAGCTTCAGCAGGAACACCACGCCCAAGGTACAACCAATGGCCATGAACGGCAGCAGCCGCAGCAACTCGCCACGCACTACATCGCGGCGCGAGGGCAGCAGGTTGCCCAGGGCTGCCACGAAGTCCAGCAACACCAGCAGCGGGATGATCCGGGACAGCGGCATGAAGTTGATCAGAATGGGCCCGGCCACCAGCGCGGTACCAAAACCGGCAATGCCGAATACCACATAGGCCGCAGCCACTCCCAGCAGGATGGGCAGCCAGCCGAGCGGGCTGAACGGCAGTTGGGCGAGCAGGTCAGCGAGCATCCGGGCCACACCTTCTAGTCATTTCAACCTACCTTAACCAGACCACAGGCATGCCGGCTAATATCCAATATCGCCACCCGCCATCTCGAAACGGCATAGCCCATGATCTCTACCCGCCAATTACGCTACTTCGTCGAAATCGCCGAAAGCGGCAGCTTCAGCGCCGCTGCCGAACGCCTGTACATTGCCCAGTCAGCCCTCAGCCGCCAGGTGAAGGAACTGGAGCAGCAACTGGGCACGCCGTTGTTCGAGCGCACCGCCCGCCTGCCTCACCTGACGGCCGCTGGCGCGGCGTTCCTACCGCGTGCGCGCAACGTGCTGCAAGACCTGGAAAAAGCGGGTGACCTGGCCCGCGCGGTCGGCCAGGGCCTGCGTGGCAGCCTGCGGCTCAGCCATTCCAGCACCGTGCCGCTGACCGGGCTGCTGTTGCAACGCCTAAGTGGCTACCTGCAGGAAAACCCAGAGGTGTGCATGGAAATCGCCCAGCTGTCCTCTGAAGGCCAGCTAGAAGAGCTGGCCCACGGGCGCCTGGATATCGGAATGCTGCGGCTGCCGGTACTGCGCCAACACGAAGGGGTATGCATCGAGCCACTGTTCGATGAGCCGCTGTTATTGGCGGTGGCGGGCCACCACGCCCTGGCCAACCGAAAAAGCATTGGCCTGAACGAGCTGCGTGAGCAACCGTTCATCTCCATCCCCCATCACCAGCGCGGCGGGTTGAGCTACCTGTCGGCAGAACTGTGCATGGCCGCCGGGTTCTTCCCACGGCCGGCCCAGGTGGTTTCGCGCAAGACCACCCAGTTGCAACTGATTCAGGCCGGGTTCGGGGTGGCGTTGCTGCCGCGGTGCATGCAAGACATCGCCCCCGCTGCACTGCGGTTCATCCCTGTGAACGACCACGGTTGCGTCAGTACGGTGGCGGTTGCCTACCGTCGGGATGCCGGGGCACTGGTGAGGCAATTCAAGGATCACCTGGGCGGCGGCGCTTGACCTTGAAGTAGCTACAGGGTCCACGCTAGGCAAAACACGGAGGTTTTGCAATGAGCATGCAACAGCATTATCTGCAGCCCACGCCGATACTCGACTTCGACGCGCCGGCAATCAGCCGCCTGATTGAAACCCGCGGCTGGCGACAGCTGCCGCCGCAGCGTGGCGCCCAGGCAGTCTACGAGTTTTGCCGCGACGAGATTCTGTTCGGCTACAACGCCGGTGCCGACAGCACACCTGCGTCAGTAACCCTCGAAGAGGGGCTGGGTCACTGCAATACCAAATCGACCCTGCTGATGGCCTTGCTGCGTGCCCTGGGCATCCCTTGCAGGCTACGCGGCTTCACCATCGACAAGCGCCTGCAAAAAGGGGCGCTGACAGCATTTGTCTACTGGCTGGCGCCCCAGGAAATCCTGCACACCTGGGTCGAAGTTTTGCTGGATGGCAGCTGGGTGGTACTGGAGGGAGTGATTCTCGACCAACAGTACCTGCAGGCCGTGCAGGCCCGGTTTAGCGATTGCCGGCATGCTTTCGTGGGGTATGCGGTGGCCACTCCGTCCCTGGCCGAGCCACCTGTTCAATGGACCGGGCGCGACACCTACATACAACGCGAGGGCATTGCCCGCGAACTGGGGCTATATGCTTCGCCCGATGCGTTCTATCGCGAGCACAACACCAACCTCAGCGGGGTCAAAGGTTGGTTGTACCGGCACTTTTTCCACCGGCAGCTGAACGCTAACGTGCAACGGATTCGCGCAGGCGCAAAGGGTGAGCGGCCCTGCGACCACGCCGGTCAATGACCCGCTTGCAAGCACTCGGCAACTGGCAACTACGACACAGGCACGACACCCTGCCCCGCTATCCTTTATAGTGCCGCCCATGATCAGAGACCCTTTCGAACGCCTCGGCCTTGACCGGGAAGTGCTCACCGTTAGCCAACTCAACGGCCGCGCCCGGGTGCTGCTGGAAGACGTATTCCGCAGCGTGTGGGTGGAGGGTGAAATCTCCAACCTTGCCCGCCCTGCCTCCGGGCACATGTACTTTACCCTCAAGGACAGCGGCGCCCAGGTGCGCTGTGCGCTGTTCCGGCAAAACGCCACGCGGGTGCGACAGGCATTGCGCGATGGCCTGGCAGTGCGCGTGCGCGGCAAGGTTTCGTTGTTCGAGGGGCGCGGTGACTACCAGCTCATTCTCGACACGGTCGAGCCGGCCGGTGACGGCGCGTTGCGCCTGGCCTTCGAGGCACTGAAAGAAAAACTCGGCGCCGAGGGGCTGTTCAGCACCGAGCGCAAGCAACCCCTGCCGGCCCACCCGCAGCGCATCGGCATCGTGACCTCCCCCACCGGTGCGGTGATCCGCGACATCATCAGCGTGTTCGCCCGGCGTGCACCCCAGGTGGAACTGAACCTGATCCCCACTGCCGTGCAGGGCCGCGATGCCATCGCGCAGATCGTGCGGGCCCTGCGCCTGGCCGACAGCCAGGGCTTCGATGCGTTGATCCTGGCCCGCGGCGGCGGCTCGCTGGAAGACCTGTGGTGCTTCAACGAAGAAGCCGTAGCGCGGGCCGTGGCCGCCTGCCGCACCCCTGTCGTGAGCGCCGTAGGCCACGAAACGGACGTCTCGATCAGTGACTTTGTCGCCGATGTACGCGCCCCGACCCCCTCGGCTGCCGCCGAATTGCTGGCCCCTGACAGCAGCGGCCTGCAACATCGCCTCGATGGCCTGCAACGGCGCCTGCTGTTGCGCATGCAGAACCGCCTGGCCCATGACCGCCTGCGCGTCGAGTCGCTGGCCCGGCGCCTGCGCCACCCAGGCGAGCGCCTGCGCCAACAGGCCCAGCGCCTGGACGACCTGGACATGCGCCTGCGCCGTGCATTCACGCACACCCTCAACCAGCGCCGCGAACGCATGGTGCGCCTGGAAACCCGGCTGGCCGCGCAGCACCCCGGGCGTGCACTGAAGTTGCTCGGCCAGCGCCTGGACAGCCTGGCCGAGCGCCTGCCACGTGCCATGCGCGACGTGCTCAAAGACCGCCGGCAGCGTTTTCAGGCACAACTGCAGACCCTGCAGGTGGTCAGCCCGCTGGCCACCCTGGCACGCGGCTACAGCATCCTGCTGGACGAACGCGGCCAGGCCGTGCGCAGCGCCGAGCAGACCCACAACGGCCAGCGCCTGACGGCCCGTCTCAACGAAGGCGAGCTGCACGTACGCGTCGAAGACAACCACCTAACCCCGGTCACCCTCTCTTTACTGGACTGACACATGCCACGTCTGCTCGCCCCCCTGTTTGCCCTTACCCTCACGCTGCTGGCGACCGGCGCCCAGGCCAGCTACATCACCCGCACCCTCGACAAGCCGGTGCCCGGTGGCGTTGCCGTGGTCGACCTCGGCCCGGCCGCCAGCGCCCCCAGTGCGCGCTTCGACGGCAAACCGGTACTGGTGGTGAAGGAGCAGGGCAACTGGCTGGCGATCGTGGGCATACCGCTTACCCAGAAGCCCGGCAGCGCTGTGCTGCAGCAAGGCAGCCGCAACCTGCCGTTCACCGTCGGCACCAAGCAGTACCCCGAGCAGCGCATCACCCTCAAGAACACCCGCCAGGTAAACCCTAACCCGGCCGACCTCAAGCGGATCGACCGCGAGCTGGCCGAACAGATCAAGGCCTACCGCAGCTTCAGCCCTGGCCTGCCCAGCAACCTGATCCTCGACAAGCCGGTGAATGGGCCGCTGTCGAGCAAGTTCGGCGTGCGCCGCTTCTTCAATGGCGAAGAGCGCAACCCGCATGCTGGCCTGGACTTCGCCGTACCAGCCGGCACGCCCATCAAGACACCCGCCAACGGCAAGGTGATCTTGGTGGGGGACTATTTCTTCAACGGCCGCACTGTGTTCGTCGACCATGGGCAGGGCTTCATCAGCATGTTCTGCCATATGTCCAAGATCGATGTGAAGGTTGGCCAGCCGTTGCGGCGCGGGGACGTGGTGGGGCGCGTGGGCTCGACCGGGCGTGCGACCGGGCCGCACATGCACTGGAATGTCAGCCTGAACGATGCGCGGGTGGACCCGGCCATTTTCATCGGCGCGTTTCAGCCCTGAGATCGACGGCGCGGCGAGCATGCCCATACTTCCCTCGATTTGCGCCATCGAAAAATACCCAGCAAAAATACAAAATCCTGAGCCGGATTAGTGCCATAAAATCTCGCAAAATGGCTTTTTTTAAGCATTCCTCTCAATTTTTTTCAAGCGCTTGCCATCCCCCACCCCACTGGTTAGGGTTGAGGGCATGAAAACCTTCAGCACCCTCATTCTGCTCCGACAACATCGCAGCCTTTGCCTGGTCAGCGCTCGACTACCAGGCTGAATCGCGTCGCCTCGCCCCTTACCTCGTTATTGCCCGGCAGGCCCGACCTCGGCCGCACACAAAAGGATTGCTTCCATGACCATGCTCAAAGACCCTTCGAAGAAATACCGCGCGTTCCCGACCATCGACCTGCCTGACCGTACCTGGCCGTCGAAAACCATCACTGCCGCGCCCATCTGGTGCAGCTCGGACCTGCGTGATGGCAACCAGTCGCTGATCGAGCCGATGGACGCGGAGAAGAAGCTGCGTTTCTGGAAGACCTTGGTGCAAGTCGGCGTGAAGGAAATCGAAGCCTCGTTCCCGTCCGCCTCGCAGACTGATTTCGACTTCGTGCGTACGTTGATCGAAGACGGCCACATCCCGGATGACACCACCATTCAGGTGCTCACCCAGGCCCGTGAAGACCTCATCGCCCGTACCTTCGAGTCGCTGCGCGGTGCCAAGAAGGCCATCGTTCACCTGTACAACGCCACCTGCCCGGCCTTCCGCCGCATCGTCTTCAACCAGGACAAGCAGGGCGTGAAGGACATCGCGGTGAACGCGGCCAAACTGTTCGTCAAATATGCTGCCCAGCAGCCGGAAACCCACTGGACCTTCCAGTACTCGCCCGAAACCTTCAGCGCGACCGAGATGGAATTCGCCAAGGAAGTGTGCGATGCGGTGATCGAGGTGTGGAACCCCACCCCTGAGCACAAGCTCATCCTCAACCTGCCGGCCACCGTGGAAGTTGCCACGCCGAACATCTACGCCGACCAGATCGAGTGGTTCTGCCGCAACATCAACCGCCGCGACAGCGTGATCATCAGCCTGCACTGCCACAACGACCGTGGCACCGGCATCGCCGCCACCGAACTGGGGCTGATGGCCGGCGCCGACCGTGCCGAGGGCTGCCTGTTCGGCAACGGCGAGCGTACCGGCAACGTCGACCTGGTCACCCTGGCCCTCAACCTCTACACCCAGGGTATCGACCCGTTGCTGGACTTCTCCGACATCGACGGCGTGCGCAAGGTCGTGGAAGAGTGCAACCAGCTGCCGGTTCACCCGCGCCATCCGTATGTGGGTGACCTGGTACACACCGCCTTCTCCGGCTCGCACCAGGATGCTATCCGCAAGGGCCTGGCCAAACAGCAGGAAGGCGCATTGTGGGAGGTGCCTTACCTGCCGATCGACCCGGCCGATATCGGCCGCAGCTACGAGGCCGTCATCCGTGTGAACAGCCAGTCGGGCAAAGGTGGCATCACCTACCTGCTCGAACAGGAATACGGCATCAGCCTGCCGCGCCGCATGCAAATCGAGTTCAGCCAGGTGGTACAGGGTGAAACCGACCGTCTGGGCCTGGAAATGACCGCCCAGCAGATCTACAGCCTGCTGCACAAGGAATACCTCCAGGCCAACGCGCCTTATGCCTTGGTCAGCCACCGCCTGCAGGAAGAAAACGGCCACAGCGCCGTGGAAGTGGAAGTTGCCGGCGAAGGCGAAACCACCCTGCACTGGCGCGGCAAGGGCAATGGCGCCCTGGAAGCCCTGGTGGCAGGCCTGCCAGTGGCCGTGGAAATCATGGACTACAACGAGCACGCCATTGGCGCGGGCACCAATGCCAAGGCCGCGGCGTACATCGAGCTGCGTGTGGCAGGTGGTCGCCCGGTGCACGGTGTGGGCATCGATGAAAACATCACCACAGCCAGCTTCAAAGCCCTGTTCAGCGCGCTGAACCGCTCGCTGAGCCAGCAGCAAGCCAAGGCGGCCTGATCAGCCATCGCGAGCCACCTCGCTCCACCGGATGCCCCACTTACCGGCAGGAGCGAGCAAAGCTTGCGATGCGCCGCCTGCGGCGCACCTTCCCCAGGCCAAAAAAAAGGGCGCCGACCAAGCGCCCTAAAAGCCGTAAAGCACACAACAAATTCAGTTGCCTTCAACCAGGGCCATCGCCTCAGCGCTGCAGGCCTGGATCCGCGCCCAGTCGCCGTTCTTGACCCAGCTGCTGTCCAGCATCCAGGTGCCCCCCACGCACATCACATTCGGCAGCGCCATGTAATTGCGCACATTGGCCGGGTTCACGCCGCCCGTTGGGCAGAAACGGATATCGCCGAACGGCCCGCCGAACGCCTTGATCGCGGCAACCCCGCCACTGATCTCTGCCGGGAACAGCTTGAAGCGGCGATAGCCCAGCGCATAACCCATCATGATCTCGGACGGTGTGCTGATACCCGGCAGCAGCGGTATCTCGCTCTCCACACCCGCCAGCAGGATGTCCTGGGTAATGCCGGGGGTCACCACGAACTGGGCACCGGCAGCCTCGACCGCGGCAAACATTTTACGATCGAGCACGGTACCTGCGCCCACGCACAGCTCTGGGCGCTGCTCACGCAACACCTGAATGGCCTTCAGCCCGTGCTGCGAGCGTAGCGTTACTTCCAGGGTACGGATGCCACCTGCTGCCAGTGCGTCAGCCAGTGGCAGGATGTCTTGCTCACGGGCAATGGTAATCACCGGCAGGATGCGCGCCGCTTCGCAGATGGCATCGACCCGGTCGGCTTTCCCGGCCATGGAAAGCAGGGGCTGTGGGCGTTCAAGGGTGGTCATGACTGTGGATCCTTGGCTCATGGGCACCAGTAGATGTCCAGGGGGGCATGTAGAAAGGCGCGAATCGGCATTTGCGCGAGGTCGTTGCCAGCCAGCGCGGCGCGCAGGGTAGCGAGTTTGCCCTGCCCTTGCACGGACAGCGCAGTGAAAGCGGCGCCCGCCAGCAGCGAGCGGGTCATGGACAGCCGCTGGTGCGGTACCACCGGCGCGAGCATTGGCAAACAGCGACGCGGGTGGGTTGTGTCCAGGCCAAGAGCCAGGTTGGGGCTGCCGGGAAATAGCGAGGCGGTGTGCCCGTCATCCCCCATGCCCAGCACCAACACGTCGATCGGCGGCAGCTCGGCCAATGCCTGGTCGGCCAGCTCGGCGGCCGCCTCGAGGTTGGGCGCCTGCTGGTACAGGCCGAGGAAGCGGGCCTTGGCAGCAGCCCCCTTGAACAGATGCCGGGCCAGTAGCCCGGCGTTGCTGTCCGCATGTTCGACCGGCACCCAGCGCTCATCGGCCAGGCTGACCGTGACGTTGTTCCAGTCCAGAGGCTGGCCGGCCAGTTGTTCCAGGAAAGCCACCGGGCTGCGCCCACCCGACAGCACCACGCAGGCATGCCCATTGGCAGCAATGGCGGCGCGCAGGCGTGCAGCCACGTCTTCGGCCAGGGTGGCAGCCAGGGTACGGGCATCTGCCAGGGCGTGCGCTGTAGCGCTCGCGGGCAGTTGCAGTTCAGATATTGCCTCAGATGTCGCCATACCAGGCCCTCCCATCGCGTGTGATCAATGCAATCGAGCTCATCGGCCCCCAACTGCCGGCCGCATAAGGCTTGGGGGCGTCACCGGCGTTACGCCAGCCGGCGATCAGCTGGTCGCACCACTGCCAGGCGTGCTCGATCTCATCCTTGCGCACGAACAGGTTCTGGTTGCCACGCATCACTTCGAGCAACAAGCGCTCGTAGGCATCCGGAATCCGCGCACTGCGCCAGGCATCGGAAAAATTCAGCTGCAACGGGCCGCTGCGCAATTGCATGCCCTTGTCCAGCCCCTGCTCCTTGGTCATGACCCGCAACGAAATACCTTCGTCAGGCTGCAGGCGAATGATCAGCTTGTTCCCCACCTGCAAACGTTGTTCCGGGGCAAAGATATAGTGGGGCGTCTCCTTGAAGTGGATGACGATCTGCGACAGTTTTTGCGGCATGCGCTTGCCGGTACGCAGGTAGAACGGCACACCCGACCAGCGCCAGTTGCGGATGTCGGCGCGCAAGGCCACGAACGTTTCGGTGTCGCTCTGGGCGTTGGCGTTGTCTTCTTCAAGGTAACCGGGTACCGGCTTGCCATCGCTGTAGCCGGCAATGTACTGGCCGCGCACCACACGGGTGCTCAGCCCATCGCCGGTGATCGGGGCCAGTGCCTTTAGCACCTTTACCTTCTCGTCGCGGATGGCGTCTGCAGACAGCTCGCTGGGCGGGTCCATGGCGATCAGGCACAGCAGTTGCAGCAGGTGGTTCTGGATCATGTCGCGCAGCTGCCCGGCCTTGTCGAAGTACCCCCAGCGGCCTTCGATGCCGACCTTCTCGGCCACGGTGATTTCCACGTGGGAGATGGAGTTCTGGTTCCACTGGGTTTCGAACAGGCTGTTGGCAAAGCGCAGGGCAATCAGGTTCTGCACCGTTTCCTTGCCCAGGTAGTGGTCGATGCGGTACACGCGGTTTTCCGGGAAGAACCGCGCCACGGCGTCGTTGACCCGGCGCGACGACTCAAGGTCGTGCCCAATGGGCTTTTCAAGCACCACCCGGGTGCGCGCACTGAGGCCTGCGTTGTCCAGGTTTTCGCAGATCGCCCCGTACACCGCGGCGGCAGTGGCAAAGTAGGCAATCAACGGCTGCTCGCCCGGCACCTGCTCGGCCAGGGCCTGGTAACCCTCGGGCTGAAGAAAATCCAGGTGCTGGTAATGCAGCCGGGCCAGGAAGCGAGCGAGTGCCACCGGCTCCAGGTCCGCTTGCGCCACGTGCTGGCGCAGGTGCGCTTCGATGGTGTTCAGGTGGTCCTGGGCGCTGCCCGCCTCACGGGCCAGCGCCAGCAGGCGCGTCTGGGGGTGCAGCAGGTTGGCCCGGTCGAGTTGGTACAGCGCAGGAAACAGCTTGCGCAGCGCCAGGTCGCCCAAGGCGCCAAACAGGGCAAAGGTGCAAGGTTCGACACTGATTGCAGCCATGATGTTGGTTCTTTCCTAAAGTTGGACTAGGAATACCGCTTTCACATACGGTTTTCAAGGGCTAATGTAGTAAAAACCACAACATTAGACAGAAGTACGACAGACAAGTGGTGCGCAACCCGCACCGCCAGTACGATAGACGACCGTGCAAAAGGCCTGCTGCTCCCACAGCCGCCTGTCTTCCCGACCCAAGGACACCCCATGGACCGCGTGAGAAACCTCCTGGAACAGATCCAGGGACGCCTCGACGAGCTGAACAAGGCCGAACGCAAAGTCGCCGAAGTCATTCTGCTCAACCCGCAACAAGCCACCCGTTTCAGCATCGCTGCACTGGCCCAGGCGGCCAAGGTCAGCGAGCCTACCGTCAACCGCTTCTGCCGTTCGTTCGGCGTCAGCGGCTACCCCGAACTCAAGCTCCAGCTGGCGCAGAGCCTGGCCAGCGGCGCCGCCTATGTCAGCCGGGCGGTGGAGGCCGACGATGACCCGGCGGCCTATACTCAGAAGATCTTCGCCAGCGCCATCGCTTCGCTCGACAGCGCCTGCCAGCAGCTCGACCCGCAGCAAGTCAGCCGCGCCGTGGACATGATGATCCAGGCCCGGCAGATCCATTTCTTCGGCCTGGGCGCCTCTGCCCCGGTGGCGCTGGACGCCCAGCACAAGTTCTTCCGCTTCAACCTGGCCGTGTCGGCCCACGCCGACGTGCTGATGCAACGCATGCTGGCCTCGGTGGCGCATACCGGCGACCTGTTCGTGATCATTTCCTACACCGGGCGTACCCGCGAACTGGTCGAGGTGGCGCGCCTGGCGCGGGAAAACGGCGCCTCGGTACTGGGCCTGACTGCTGCCGGTTCGCCGCTGGCCAATGCCTGCAGCCTCAGCCTGCACATTCCGCTGCCCGAGGACACCGACATCTACATGCCCATGACCTCGCGCATCATCCAGCTGACCGTACTCGACGTACTGGCCACCGGCATGACCCTGCGCCGTGGTGTGGACTTCCAGCCGCACCTGCGCAAGATCAAGGAAAGCCTCAACGCCAGCCGCTACCCCATCGAGGACGACGAGCTCAACTGAGCCGGTGCGCCTGCAGGCTCAGGTGCGCGCGCTGCCCCGGTGCCAGGCTCAGGCCTTCGTCACTGCCGCTGGCCGCTTCGACGCACACGAAGCGCTGGCACTCGCGGCCCGTCACACCCAGTAAAGGCCGGCTGCCCGGGTGCCAGACCACCGTGTCATCGCTGTCACCGGTGTCGATGCACAGCTCGCGCTGCCAGGCCGGGTCCTGCAATTGCACCCGGGGTATGCCCGGGTACACCCGCTGGCAGCCGCCCTTGAGCTTCAAGGCGCCACCCTGGCGGCAGGCCTGACGGCTGAGCCGGTCATACCCTTCGATGTCTTCCAGCCCGGACAGCGCTATCTCGGACACGTCACTGATACGCCAATACGCCAGCAGCGCATGGCTCAGCTGGCAAGGCTCGCTGTCCTGGTGCTCGGTGCTCAGGCTTAGCTCCATGCGGCTGCCCAGCCGGGCGTGCAGGTCCACCTGCCAATCGCACAGTTCCAGCCGCCACCTGAGGCTGACCCCTTGCTCGTCCTCCTGGCTGTCCATCAGCTTCCAGTCCAGCAAACGCGCCCAGCCATGGGCTGGCCACAGATCCTCGCTAGGGTGGCGGCCATACCACGGCCAGCACACCGGCACACCGCCGCGGATGGCACCCACCTGTGGCCATTGCTCGGCGCACCACAGCCAGGGCCGTTCGCCTGCCGGTTGGAAGTGCAGCAGTTGCGCGCCTTGGCGGCTGAACACCGCCTGGCAGCGGGGGTGATCGATGACCAGCACATCACGCTGCTGGTAACGCTCCCACTCGAACGTCGGCCGCGGCCGCTGCGAGGCAAAGAAGCGATGAAGCGGATGTTCCGGCATGGTTCAGGGCTCTTGTTGTTTGAGGTAGCGCTGTCTCGGCCTGCCCCGCTACCCACTGCTGGGCAGTGGGTAGCGGGCGCCAAAAAGGGATTGGCGTAAATTTACAACAAATGGCTTCAGAATGACGACTGAATCTTCAGGCCTGCGACCAGCGCGTTATCCACTTCGTCCACCCCGCCCGGGCTCTTGATGTACTGCAGGTTGGGGCGCACGGTCAGCCAGTTGGTCACGTGGAAACCGTAGTACAGCTCGGCGTTGTACTCGGTGCGCTGCAGTGGCACGAAGCCCGGGTTGTCGTAATCGTCGATGCCGCTTTGCGCGTTGAGCTGCTGCGCGCGCTTGCGCACATCGTCGTTGACATGGATACGCGCGATACCAAAGCCGATGTCGTCTTTGGGGCGTGCATCGAACGCGCCTTTGTACACCATGCCCACCTGCTGGTAGTTGTCCACCACGTTGGTGGCCTTGTCATGCACGGTGAAGTTGGCGAACAGGCTGAGGCCACGGTTGACGTCCCCGGCCTGGGCCGTGACTTGCTGCTGCGCCACCACCCACCAGCCATGCTTGCTGGAATGGGACTTGAAGCCCGACCCACTGATGCCCTGGGCATTGCCGTTCACGTCCTTGTAAACGTCCTGGGCGTCGGCAGTGCTGTAGTAGTAACCCAGGCGGTACTCGCCCGGCAGGCCGTTGACCTTGGGCGACCAGACCATTTCCACCGGCAGGATCGCCCCCTTGGTGCCGCTGCCGCTGAGCTTGAAGCCATTGCCGGTTTCCAGGTTGGAGGGGTTCTGCTCGTACGCGCCCACCTGCACGAAGAACTCCGGCGTGATGTTGTACTTGACCCGCAGCGCCCACTGGCTCACCGGCCAGTTGTACCAGATGCCGCCCACCCAGTTACCCACCTGCGAGCCGCAGAATGACAGGTTCTGGAAGTCGCACGGGAAGCTGTTGAAGTCCTCGCCCTCGCCAAACCGGCCGAATTTCACGTCAAGTGCGCCATCGAAGTACTTCTGCTTGACCCACATCTGGGTCAGGCGCCAGGTCTGGCCACGGCCCCATACTTCCTGCACCGAGCTGAACTGCCCGGCGCGCGGGTCGCTGATGCGGTCGTTGGACAGGTTGCGGCCGCTACGCTCGGTGATCGCCAGCTTGAACTCGGCATCGTGCCAGCCAAGAATCTTTTGCAGGTCCAGGTGCGCGCCCAGGGCAAACTGATCGCTGTAGCGCGCCGTCTTGTCGTGGTTGTAGCCGCCGCGCAGGTTACCGGCCACCTCCCCCACGTAGTCGACGGTGAAGTCGTAGCCCTTGTCGAGCAGCTCGGTACGGGTGCCACCCCAGTCCCCGGTCATCCATTTGGATTCACTGGAAAAGGCCTCGGCAGCTTGAGCGGCAGTGCTGCAGGCCATTGCCAGCGGTGCCAACAGGGCCAGTGAGCCCCAGGCGGTGGTGCGTTTGCGCTGTTCCATCCCTTTACGTCCTCTTTTTTCTTATTTGATGGTGTTGACGAGTCAACGGCCCGTACTGGCAGCCGCGTTGTCCATTACGCTTGCGGTGGTGCTGGCCAGGCGCAGCCGTTCGCCGCTTGCAGCGTCGAACAGCAGCACCCGTGCCGGGTCGAATTGCAGGGCAAGCGTGTCACCCACCCGGCACGCCACATCCGGCGCCAGTCGGCAACACACCTTGGTCTGGTTGAGGGTGACGAACACCAGCAGGTCGGGGCCGGTGGGTTCGGTAACCTGCACCTCGGCGCGGATGCCGGGCAGGCCATTGCCCTGCGCACCGCCCAAGGCGATCTGCTCGGGGCGGATACCCAATATGATCTCGCGCCCTTCCAGCTCGGCAGCAGCGCCGGGCAACGGCAATTCGCAACGCGCCTGGCCACTGTCCAGCACGGCCACCAGGCAGCCGCCCTGCGCCGTCACCCGCACGGGCACGAAGTTCATGGGCGGCGAGCCGATGAAGCTGGCGACGAACTGGTTGGCCGGGTCGTTGTAGATCTGCTGCGGGGTGCCGAACTGCTGGATGATGCCGTCCTTCATCACCGCCACCTTGTCACCCAGGGTCATGGCCTCGATCTGGTCGTGGGTGACATACACGGTGGTGGTCTTCAGGCGCTGGTGCATCAGTTTCATTTCGGTGCGCATCTCTACGCGCAGCTTGGCATCGAGGTTGGACAGCGGCTCATCGAACAGGTAGATCTTCGGCCTGCGCGCCAACGCACGGCCCATGGCCACCCGCTGCTGCTGGCCGCCCGACAGCTGCGCGGGCTTGCGCGCCAGCAGGTGCTCGATCTGCAGCAGCTTGGCCACCCGCGCCACCTCTTCGTCGATGGCCGCCTGGGGCATCTTGCGGATCTTCAGGCCGAACTCGATGTTTTCCCGCACGCTCATGGTGGGGTACAGCGCATAGGACTGGAACACCATGGCGATGTCGCGGTCCTTGGGGCTCATGCCGCTGACGTCCTGCTGGTCGATCAGAATGGCGCCGCCAGTGATCTGCTCAAGGCCAGCGATGCAGTTCATCAGCGTGGATTTACCGCAGCCCGAAGGCCCTACCAGAATCAGAAACTCCCCGTCCTTGATGGCCAGCTGAATGTCCTTGAGGGTGTCAGGCAGGCCGCTGCCGTAGGTCTTGTTCACATTGCGAAGTTCGAGCGTTGCCATGACTTACCCCTTGACTGCGCCGGCCGTGAGCCCGCGCACGAAATATTTGCCTGCCACCACATAGACCAGCAGCGTCGGCAGCCCGGCGATCATTGCCGCGGCCATGTCGACGTTGTATTCCTTGGCCCCGGTGCTGGTGTTGACCAGGTTGTTCAGGGCCACGGTGATCGGTTGCGAGTCGCCGCTGGAAAACACCACGCCAAATAGGAAGTCGTTCCAGATCTGGGTGAACTGCCAGATCAGGCAGACCATGATGATGGGCGTGGACATGGGCAGGATGATGCGCCGGAAGATGGTGAAGAACCCGGCCCCGTCCAGCCGTGCGGCCTTCACCAGTGCATCAGGGATGCTCACGTAGAAGTTGCGGAAGAACAGTGTGGTAAACGCCAGGCCGTAGACCACGTGCACCAGCACCAGCCCGGTGGTGGTGCTGGCCAGGCCCAGCTTGCCCAAGGTAAACGAGGCCGGCAGCAGTACGGTCTGGAACGGCAGGAAGCAGCCGAACAGCAACAGCCCAAAGAACAGCTGCGAGCCGCGGAACCGCCACATCGACAGCACGTAGCCGTTCAGCGCACCGATGGCAGTGGAAATGGCCACCGCCGGCACGGTGATCAATATCGAGTTCCAGAAGTAGCCACTCACCGTGCCCCAGGCCTTGACCCACCCCACAGTGGTGATCGCCGTCGGCCAGCTCAGCAGGTTGCCGGTACCGATGTCTTCGGGGGTTTTGAAGCTGGTCAGCAGCATCACCACCAGCGGCACCAGGTACAGCAGTACCGCCACCAGCAGCACGGTATGGATGGCCAGCCGCGCCGGGCTCAAGGCCGGTTTGTCGACAGCGCTATGCATGGCGTTTGCTCCGCAGTTCGGAATACAGGTAGGGCACCAGGATGGCCAGCACGGCGCCCAGCATCAGAATGGCACTGGCCGAGCCCATGCCCATCTGCCCACGGCTGAAGGTGAACGAGTACATGAACATGGCCGGCAGGTCGGACGAATAGCCCGGGCCGCCTGCGGTCATCGCCGCCACCAGGTCGAAGCTCTTGATGGCAATGTGCGACAGGATCATCACGGCGCTGAAGAACACGGGGCGCAGGCTGGGCAGCACCACCTTCCAGTAAATGCGCGGCAGGCTGGCACCGTCGATCTGCGCCGCACGGATGATAGACGGGTCGACGCCGCGCAAACCCGCCAGGAACATCGCCATGATGAACCCGGAGGCCTGCCACACCGCAGCAATCACCAGGCAGTACACCACCCGGTCAGGGTCGATCAGCCAGTCCAGGCGAAACCCTTCCCAGCCCCAGTCGCGCAGCAGCTTGTCCAGGCCCATGCCCGGGTTCAGCAGCCACTTCCAGGCCGTACCGGTGACGATCATCGACAGTGCCATGGGGTACAGGTAAATGGTGCGGATGAAGCCTTCGCGGCGGATGCGCTGGTCCAGCAGCACCGCCAGCAACACGCCGATGGCCATGCTGATGGCGATGAACAGGCCACCGAACACCAGCAGGTTCTTGCTCGCCACCCACCAGCGGTCGTTGTCGAACAGCCGCGCATACTGGGCCAGCCCCGCCCACTTGTAAGTGGGCAAGAAGGTCGAGGTGGTGAAGGACAGCACGAAGGTCCAGAGGATGTAGCCGTAGAACCCTACCAGCACGATGAACATGCTGGGCGCCAGTACCAGTTTAGGTAGCCAGCGCTGCAAGGCGTCCAGGGGGGATGCCCGCAGTTTCGCGGTTGCTGTAGTCATGGTGTGATTACCCGGGGCCTGGGCAGCCCCTTGTACAAGTCAGTCCCGGCCCTGCCGCCAGCCAGCCCGCGCCACACAGGCATGCCTGCAGGCGCCGGCTGGCCGGCGATACGGCCCTTAGGGCGTTACTTGGCCGCTTTGATCGCCGCCGCCAGCTTCTTCGCCGCATCGGCCGGGTCGGCCTTGGGGTCGTTGATGTAGTTGGTCACCACATCGAAGAAGGCCCCCTGCACGGCCAGCGTGGTGGCCATGTTGTGCGCCATGCTTGGCTGCAGGCCGCCATTTTTGGCGTCGGCCAGGAAGTCCTTGGCCGATGTCTGGGCGCAAGCATCGAAACCGTACTTGCCCATGTCGGCGAGCATGTCGTTGCGCACCGGGATGGACCCCTTGTTGGTGCTGAACACCTTCTGGAAGTCCTCACCCATGACCTTGCGCGCGATGTCCTGCTGGCCTGCGGCGGTGCCGGCGTCCTTCTGCTTGAACACCACCAGCGAATCGATGTTGTAGAGGAAGGCCTTGTCGGTACCCGGGAAGGGTATGCACTGGTAATCCTTGCCGGCGGTTTTCTTCGCCAGGGTCCACTCGCTCTTGGCCCAGTCGCCCATGATCTGCATGCCGGCCTTGCCGTTGATGACCTTGGCGGCCTCCAGGTTCCAGTCCTGGCCTTTGCCGTCCGGGTCCATGTAGGTGGCAAGCTTCTTGAGTTCGGCCAACGCCTTGATCATTTCAGGCCCGGTGAGGGTTGCGTTGTCCAGGTCGACGAAGGCCTTCTTGTAGCCATCCGGCCCCATTACCGACAGCACCACGGTCTCGAACACCGTGCTGTCCTGCCAAGGCTGGCCGCCGTGGGCGAGCGGGATGATGCCGGCGGCCTTGAGCTTGTCGGCGGCTGCGTAGAATTCGTCGAGGGTAGCGGGCGCCTTGTCGATGCCGGCTTTCTTGAAGGCTTCGGGGTTGATCCACAGCCAGTTGATGCGGTGGATGTTCACCGGCACGGCCACGTAGTCACCGTCGTACTTGACCGTGTCGGCGACTTTTTTGTCGAGCAGCGAATCCCAGTTCTCTTGCTTGGCAACGTCCTTGAGCACGTCGCTGTCCAGCAGCCCGGTGGCGGCCCAATCCTGGATGTCCGGCCCCTTGATCTGGGCCACGCCCGGCGGGTTGCCCGCTACGGCACGGCTTTTCAGCACGGTCATGGCGGTGGCACCACCGCCACCGGCAACGGCGCCATCCTTCCAGGTGAAACCGTCTTTTTCGACCTGGGCCTTGAGCACATCGACGGCGGCTTTTTCACCCCCGGACGTCCACCAGTGCACCACTTCGACAGTGCCTTTGGCGTCGGCAGCCTGGGCAGCGAGAGGGGTTAGCGAGGCCAGCGAGATAGCGGCAGCGAGACGAAGGTAGGAAGTCATTGAAACACCTTATTGTTGTTATGCCGTGCAAGTCGGTCGCTTGCGTTGCATGGAGTCTAAACAGCGTGCGCGCCCCGCCAGGTAACGAAGCGATGCGCGATTGTCATCGTTTGGTTACATTGCCGGCCAACGCGGTGGCCAGGCTCGGGGCAAGCGGCAGCCCTGGCAGCAGCAAGGCCTGGTAGGCGTGGTAGAGGTCGGGCTTGCCAGGCCAGAGGGTGCCGGCCGGGCAGTTGTTCGGGTCGAGTTCGTGGTGCCAGCTGCCGCCTTGCAGGTCGATGAAATGCTCGGCGATGAAGTCCCAGCAGCGGCGGTACCACAGCTCGTAGCGCGGGTCTGCGGTGCGCTGCAGCAAGGCAGCCGCACAGGCGCAGGCTTCGGCGTGCACCCAGTGCAGGCGGGCCCGTACCAGCGGCTGGCCAGCCCAGTCCAGGGTGTAGGCAAACCCTGGGCTGCCATCGGCCTGCCAGGCCTGCTGGCAGGCCGCCTCGAACAGCGCCTGGGCGCTGTCCAGCAGCCAACCCGGCGCCGGCAGGCCAAAGCGCTGCAGGCTGGCCTCCAGGTGCAGCAGCAGCCGCGCCCACTCCAGGGAGTGCCCGGGGGTGGTGCCATAGGGGCGGAAGTGGTCGGCCGGGTGGTCCTGGTTGTAGTCCTTGGCCGGCTGCCAGAAGGCGTCGAAGTGTTCGATCACCCGGTAGCCACTGGCGGCCGCATGGGTGTGGATGATGCGTTCGGCGATGCGTAGGGCCCGCTGCAACCACAGGCTGTTGCCGGTGACGTCGGCCAGGGCCAGGAACGCCTCGGTGCCGTGCATGTTGCTGTTGGCCCCTCGGTACGACTCGGGCAGTTGCCAGGCGCGGGAAAAGGTTTCCTGAAGGGCGCCCTCTTCTTCATTCCAGAAATGCTGCTCGATGACCTGTATGGCGGATGTGAGCAGCGCCTGCGCACCGGCAACGCCGGCTACCACTGCCGAGCTGGCAGCCAGGGCAACGAAGGCGTGCAGGTAAGCGTCCTTGCCACTGTCTTCACGCCCTTCTGCATGGGCGAACCAGCCGCGGTAATGCTCATCCCACAGCGGGCCGCGCAATGCGGCCACGCCATGTTCGGCATAGGCCAGACAACCCGGGATACCCTGCAAATGGGCCAGGGCAAAACAGTGGGTCATACGCGCGGTGGTCAGCGTTTCTGCGCAGGCACCCGGCGCCAGTTGGCCGCTGGCCTGCAGGTTGCCGAAGCCACCGGGCAGCCTTGCCGCCTTGGCGAAGGCCAGCAGCCGTTGGCCTTCGGCCAGGCGCCAGGCAGTATGCGCCGGGGCGTCCAGCCAGCTGTTCGAAGCAGTGTTGTGGTTATTCATGGCCAGCTCGATCCTTGCCAGTCGTGGGGCGATTCTAGCCAGCGGGGCTGGGCGGGGTGTCACGAACGGGGGCAGGTTTGTCACCAGTCAGTGACATGCCGACGCCAACGGCGGCGCGGGGGTCAGTCCATGCCCCGGGGCAGGTACAAGGTTACGCGCAGGCCACCCTCTCGCAGGTTCAGCAGGCTTACCTCGCCCCCATGGCTATGGGCGATGTTGCGCGCGATACCCAGGCCCAGCCCGTACCCCTGCTGGTGCCCGGCAAGCCGCACATGGGGCTCGAACACTTCCTCCAACTGCTGCTGCGGCACGCCAGGGCCTTGGTCATCGACCTGCAGCACGAAGCCGGCCGCACCGTCGATGATGCGCAGCCGCGCCCGCTCGCCGTACTTGATGGCATTGTCGATCAGGTTGCCGATACAGCGGCGCAGCGCCAGCGGCTTGCCTGGGTAGGGCGCCAGTGCCCTGCCTTCCAGGGTGATGCGCCCATCGCGCAGATAGGGCTCGGCGAGAATCTCCAGCACCTGGTTCAGGTCCACCGGCTCGATGTTTTCATGGATGTCGGTGTCTTTTACGCACTGCAATGCGCCCTTCACCAGCAGCTCCAGTTCGTCCAGGTCTTGGCTGAACTTGGCTTGCAGGTGCTCGTCCTCCAGCAGCTCCACCCGCAGCCGCAGACGGGTGATGGGGGTGCGCAGGTCGTGGGAAATGGCACTGAATAGCTGGCTGCGTTCGGTCAGGTAGCGGCTGATGCGCTCGCGCATGCTGTTGAATGCCCGGCTGACTTCGATCACTTCGATGCCGCCCGCCTCGGCCACCGGCGGCACGTCCGCCCCCAGCGACAGCTCACGCGCCGCACGGGCCAGGCGCTTGAGTGGCCAGCTTTGCCAATGCACCAGCAAACCAATGAACAGCAACAGCAACGCCGTGGTCAGGACGATGAAGCCGAGCTGCTGGCGCGGCAGGCGCTGCACCTCAAGGCTGGTGTAGGGCTCTGGCAGCAACGAGGCGATGTACAGCCACTCCCCTTCGCCCAGGCGGATCTGCGTGACCAGCACGGGCGGCTTGAGCGGCTCCAGGGTCAGGGAATAATGGGCCCAGGAACGCGGCAGTTCGTCCAGCTTGAGCCCACTATTGAAAATACGCAGGTCGTCCGGCCCGACGAATTCGACTGACACTTCCATCTGCGAACCCAGCCGTTCGTGCAGCACTTGCTGGAACACATCGATCACCGCCTGCTTGCGCGGCGTAACCGGCAGCACCGGCATGTCCAGCGGGCGGGCGTTGAGCGACACGAAGAAGCGCGTGCCCCCCATGCTGCGCAACTGGTCGAGCACCATTGGCCGGTAGGCCACCGGCAACGAGCGGAAGTAACTGACACTGGCGCTCATGGAGTGGGCCAGGCTGCTGGCACTGGCACGCAGGCCTTGCAGTTGGCTGGCGCGCAATTGCGCCACCCAGATGATGCTCGACAAGCCTTGGGCCAGCAGTACCACCAGCAAGGTCAGCAGCAGCATACGCCCCAGCAGCGAGCGCGGCAGCAGGCGCCAGCGCCGCTCAGGGCGCATTGCAGACATGCGCCGCCAGCAGGTAGCCGCTACCGCGCACCGTGCGGATCAGCCGGGGAGGTTTGTCGGTATCGCGCAGTCGCTGGCGCAGGCGGCTGACCGCCATGTCGACGATGCGGTCCAGCGGCATGGGCTCGCGGCCCCGTGTGGCGTTGCCGATGGTGTCGCGGTCGAGGATCTGCTGCGGGTGGTCGAGAAACAGCTTGAGCAGGGCAAAGTCGGCGCCAGACAAGATCACCTCTTCACCGTCACGGTGGAACAGGCGATGGCTGACGGTGTCCAGGCGCCACTCGTCGAACGCCAGCACGGCGGTGCCCGGCGCAGCCTGGCCGAACTCTGCACGGCGCAGCAGGGCTTTGATGCGCGCTTGCAGTTCACGTGGGCTGAAGGGTTTGCCCAGGTAATCGTCGGCGCCCAGTTCCAGGCCGATGACCCGGTCGGTTTCGTCGGAGCTGGCCGTGA
Organism: Pseudomonas sp. S36; assembly: GCF_016647875.1. Taxonomy (NCBI): domain Bacteria; kingdom Pseudomonadati; phylum Pseudomonadota; class Gammaproteobacteria; order Pseudomonadales; family Pseudomonadaceae; genus Pseudomonas; species Pseudomonas sp. S36. The sequence goes on from NZ_JACVVG010000032.1 coordinate 44,396, forward strand.
GCATGATGATCGGCACGCGGGCGTGGCGCGGGTGCTGACGCACCCAGCGGCACAGGCTGAAGCCATCTTCATCGGGCAGCATCACATCCAGGATGACCAGGTCGCAGGAGGTGGTTTCCAGGGCGTGGCGAAACCCTGCACCGTCGGCCTGGGCATTGACCTGGAAGCCCGAGCGGCTGAGGTAGGTTTGCAGCAGTTCACGGATTTCCTGATCGTCGTCCACCATCAGGATGGATTTGCCGGCAGCGCTCATGTCAGTGGTCCAGCGCCTGCTGCAGGTTCACCCCGGCCCCCAGCAACCCGGAAAACTCCGCCGTCACCAGCCACACCGGAATGCCGGGGAAGTACCCGCTCATGCAGCCCTTGTCAGCGAAGCTGGCCGCAAACCCGCTGTGCAGGAACAGCTCGGCAAAGCGCGGCACCACGCCGCCGACGATATACACACCGCCACGGGCGCCCAGGGTGAGCACGTTGTTGCCGGCCACGCGGCCCAGAAAGCGGCAGAACTGCTCGACCACCGCCCGTGCCCGCGGCTCGCCGCCCAATGCGGCATCGGTAATGTGCGCGGGGGTCTGATGTTTGGGCGTGTCGCCATCCAGCGCGCACATGGCCTGGTACAGGCGCACCAGGCCACCACCACTAAGCACGGTTTCGGCGCTGACATGGCCAATCTGCCCGTGGATATGCTGGTGAATCGCCGCTTCCCGGGCGTTGCCCACCGGCAGGTCGACATGGCCGCCCTCCCCCGGCAAGGCATGCCAGCGCCGCTCGCCCAGGCGCAGCAGCGAACCCACGCCCAGGCCCGTGCCAGGGCCGATCACCAGCGCTGGCCGGGACGGGTCTGCCTGGCCCGCGCACACCTCGCGAAACTCGCCGTCGCGCAGCCGGGTCATGCCCAGGGCCATGGCGGTGAAGTCGTTGATCAGCAGCAGCTGGCCAACCTGCAGCCGTTGGCAGAACGCGCTGCGGCTCAGGCGCCAGTGGTTGTTGGTGAAACGAAATTCGTCGCCATTGACCGGGCCGGCCACCGCCAGGCAGGCCGCGGCCAGGCCGCCACGTGGAATACCCAGGCCTTCCAGGTAGGTTTCGATGGCCTGCTCCGGGCTGGTGTAGTCCTCGGTGGCGAAGACCCGCACCTCGTGCAACTGGTTGTCACGCCACAACGCAAAACGGGCATTGGTGCCGCCGATGTCGCCGACCAGCAGGTCCTTCATTTCAGGTTCTCCAGGGCAGAGGTAAAGGCGCTGGCGCCCTGCTCTGCCGGGCTGAACGCCATGCGCATGAAGCCGAACAGCTCACGCCCGCACCCCAGGTCGTTGCCTTGGGGGGCCGGCGGCAGGTCGCGGCTGGCCAGCACATCGGCCGGCACCATGACCTGTAGCGTACCTTCAGCGCCATCGACACGCACCCTATCACCCTCGCGCACCCGTGCCAGCGGCCCACCGTCATAAGCCTCAGGGCATACATGGATGGCGGCCGGGATCTTGCCTGAAGCACCCGACATGCGCCCGTCGGTCACCAGTGCCACCTTGTAGCCGCGGTCCTGCAGCACGCCCAGGAACGGCGTGAGCTTGTGCAGCTCGGGCATGCCGTTGCAGCGTGGGCCCTGGAAGCGCACCACGGCAACGAAATCGCACTCCAGCTCGCCGGCCTTGAAGGCATCGGCCAGCGATTGCTGATCGTGGAAGATTCGCGCTGGCGCCTCGACCACGCGGTGTTCAGGGGCCACGGCGGACACTTTCATCACCCCGCGGCCCAGGTTGCCCTCCATCACCCGCAGGCCGCCTTCGGCCGAGAATGGCCGGGCGACCGGGCGCAGGATGCTTTCGTCCAGGCTCTGCTGCGGGCCTTCGCGCCATACCAGCTTGCCGTTGTCGAGGAAGGGTTCCTGGGTGTAGCGGCGCAAGCCATGGCCAGCCACCGTGTTGACGTCTTCGTGCAGCAAGCCGGCATCGAGCAGTTCGCGGATCAGGAATGCCATGCCACCAGCGGCCTGGAAGTGGTTGATGTCGGCCTTGCCGTTGGGGTAGACGTGGGACAGCGTCGGCACCACGTCGGACAAGTCGGCCATGTCCTGCCAGGTAAGCTGAATACCGGCGGCCTGGGCGATGGCGGGAATATGCAGGGTATGGTTGGTGGAGCCCCCGGTGGCATGCAGGGCCACGATGGCGTTGACCAAGGCCTTCTCGTCGACGATTTCGCCCAGCGGCATGAAGTTGCCGCTAGCCTTGGTCATGCGGGTGACCTGCTGCGCCGCCTCGGCGGTGAGCGCGTCACGCAGCGGCGTATAGGGGTTCACGAACGACGCACCCGGCAGGTGCAGGCCCATCACTTCCATCACCAGCTGGTTGGTATTGGCGGTGCCGTAGAAGGTGCAGGTGCCGGGGCTGTGATAGGACTTCATCTCCGACTCCAGCAGTTCCTCACGGCTGGCCTTGCCCTCGGCGTAGCGCTGGCGCACGTCGGCCTTCTGCTTGTTGGAAATGCCCGACACCATGGGCCCGCCCGGCACGAACACGGTGGGCAGGTGGCCGAAGCGCAGGGCCCCCATCATCAGCCCCGGCACGATCTTGTCGCAGATACCCAGCATGAGCGCCGCGTCGAACATGTTGTGCGACAGGGCCACGGCGGTGGACATGGCTATCACTTCACGGCTGGCGATGGCCAGTTCCATGCCAGGCTCGCCCTGGGTGACGCCGTCGCACATGGCCGGCACGCCACCTGCAAACTGGCCGACCGAACCCACCTCGCGCAGGGCCTGCTTGATCTGCTCGGGGAAGTGCAGGTACGGCTGGTGGGCCGAGAGCATGTCGTTGTAGGCCGAAACGATGGCCACGTTGGCCGCGTTCATCAGGCGCAGGGTCTGTTTGTCTTCAGTGCCGCACCCGGCCACCCCATGGGCGAAGTTGGCGCACTGCAGGCTGGCACGCATCGGGCCCTCGCTGGCGGCGCCACGAATCAGCTGCAGGTAGCGTTCGCGGGTGGCGCGGCTACGCTCGACCAGCCGTTGGGTGACCTCAAGGATGCGCGGATGCATGTACTGGACTCCAGGCTAATTGTAAGGGCGGTTTACCAGGCGCCGGCGCCCCGCCGATTGCAGCCTAGGCTCATGGTAGAGCGTCGCGCGGCATCGGCAAGGCCAAGGGCCAAACCACTCGTTGTAGGTTTAAACAAAATACTGCCACTAAAAAGGCTTGTTTTCTATCTGCAAGTGAATAATCTTGTAATTCCAACAACAAAACCGTTTCAGTGAAGCATCTTTGTGCCACAGGTTTCACTCGGACTGCCAGAGGTATCGCCATGACCCTTCGCATCGCCATCAACGGATTCGGCCGCATCGGGCGCAACGTCCTGCGCGCACTCTACACCCAGGGCTACCGCCAGGACCTGCAGGTGGTCGCCATCAACGACCTGGGCGACAGCACCATGAACGCCCACCTGCTCAAGTACGACAGCGTGCACGGCACCTTCGACGCCACGGTAGAGGCTGACCACGAAAGCCTTACGGTCAACGGTGACCGCATTGCAGTCAGCGCCATTCGCAACCCCGCCGAACTGCCCTGGAAGGCCGAAGCCATCGATGTGGTCTTCGAGTGCACCGGGCTGTTCACCGACCGCGCCAAGGCCGCTGCACACCTGGCGGCAGGCGCTGGCAAAGTGATTGTGTCGGCCCCCTCCAAAGGCGCGGATGCCACCGTGGTGTACGGGGTCAACCACGACGTGCTGCGCGCCTCGCACCAGGTCATTTCCAACGCATCGTGCACCACCAACTGCCTGGCGCCGATCGCCCAGGTGCTGCACCGCGAGTTCGGTATCGAGCAGGGCCTGATGACCACCATCCACGCCTATACCAACGACCAGGTGCTGACGGACATGTACCACAGCGACCCGTACCGCGCCCGCTCCGCCACCCAGTCGATGATCCCGAGCAAAACCGGCGCTGCCGAGGCAGTGGGCCTGGTGCTGCCGGAACTGGCAGGCAAGCTGACCGGCATGGCCGTGCGGGTGCCGGTGATCAACGTGTCGCTGGTGGACCTCACCGTCAACCTCAAGCGCGAAGCCACTGCCGAGCAGGTCAACCAGTTGTTCCTCGAAGCCAGCCAACATTCCAGGGTACTGGGCTACAACGCCCTGCCGTTGGTGTCCTGCGACTTCAACCACAACCCGCTGTCTTCCATCTTCGATGCCAACCACACCCGGGCCAATGGGCGCATGCTCAAGGTGCTGGCCTGGTATGACAACGAGTGGGGCTTCTCCAACCGCATGCTGGACAACTGCCTGGCCCTTTGCCAGGCGCGCTAGAGGCCGCGCCGTGTCTGCGGGCACGGCGTTTACCTTTCCATGACATTTACCCGCTTGACCTTCGAAGGTGATGATAAGCATTATCATTAACCCTTCGTCGGCCAGGTTTCCCCGTGAGTCAGTCCCGGTTCAACTCCGTCTTTCTCGTTCAGCGCCTCTCCCTGCTGCGCACCTTGCAGCGCATGGTCGGTAACCGCAGCACCGCCGAAGACCTGCTGCAGGAAACCTACCTGCGGGTGGCCCGCGCGCTGGGTGAGCGGCCCATCGAGCACATCGAGCCTTTCGTGTTCCAGACGGCCCGCAACCTGGCACTGGACCACCTGCGGGCTCGCCGGGTGCAGGCACGCATGCTGGTGGACGATGTGCCAGAAGCCGTGCTGCACAACGTTGCCGCCCCGGCCAGCAGCAGCGAAGACGCCGCCCACGCCGAACAGTTGCTCAAGCACCTGAGCGTCAGCCTGAACCAGCTGAGCCAGCGCCAGCAGCGCATCTTCATCCTCAACCGCCTGCACGGCGCCACCTACCTGGAAATTGCCGAGCAGTTGGGGGTGTCGTCCAGTACGGTGCAAAAGGAACTGAAACTGATCATGGCGATCTGCTTGGGTGTGGCCGAGCGGCTCGAATGAGCGTTGCGGGCCCGTAGCAAACCCAGCCACTTGCCACGCCGTGCCGGAGCCCTGATCATCCGGAATCAACCACGCAAGGACTCACCGTGACAGACCACCCTGCCCCTCGCCCGTCACCTGCCGGGCCCAGCCCCCGTGCACGTGCCCAGGACGAGGCGCTGGACTGGCTGGTGCGCCTGCAGTGCGCCGACGCCGCCGACACCCAGGCGTTCGAGGCCTGGCTAAGCGCCGCGCCGGAAAACGCAGAGGCCTACATTGCAGCAGAAGCCTTGTGGAACGGCGCAGCGGTGCACCACGCCGCTACCCGGCTGCACCGGCAACAGCGCCGCAGTTGGCGTGGCCGCGTACGCAGCCACTGGAAACCCCTGGCCACGGCAGCCTTGCTGGTGGCCGGGCTGTTCACGTTCGGCAACCTGCCCGTGCGCCTGCAGGCCGATCACCTCACTGTGGTGGGTGAACGCCAGCGTGTGGAGCTGCAAGGTGGGGCCAAGGTGCTGCTGAACACCAACTCAGCCTTTGCCAGTGACCGCAAGGGCGGGCGCGAAGTTGCCCGCCTGCTGCAGGGCGAAGCGTACTTTCAGGTACCCGAGGGCGCGCCGCAGCCGCTCGAAGTGCAGGCGGGGCCGTTGCGCGCACAGGCCCGCGACACCGATTTTGCCGTGCGCTACCTGGGTGGTGAGGCACTGGTCAGGGTGCAGCGCGGCGATGTCGACCTGCAGGGCGAACGTGATCAGCGCATCCGCCTGCGCGCGGGCGACAGCATCAGCGTGGGCCCCCAGGGCTTTGGTACACCCCAGCGCCTGGACATGCGCAAGGACCTGGCCTGGGTCGACGGCCGCCTGGTCTTCGAGAACTGCCCACTCAGCCAGGTACTGGCCGAAGTGCGCCGCTATTACCCAGGCTGGATCATCAACCGCAACGCGCGCCTGGAAGACGTTGCGGTCACCGGCAACTATCGCCTGGACCAGCCGCTGGAAACCCTTCGCGCGCTGGCACATATCACCTCCGCACAGCTGCATGAATACCCCGCGCTGGTCATCCTGAACTGACCACTTTTCAAACGCAGCAGGCGCCGTGCGCGAATTATTTTTACGCACTCTGAAGGGCTCGTCCGTCTCGTCATAGCCAATGCAACTGATTCTTGTTCAAAACAAGAGCAGTCATCACCTATTACAGACCGCGCGTCAGGGAGCGCTTTCGATGTCCACAGGTACCCATTGCCCGTCCACCCGCCCTCACCGTTCGGGGCGTCTGTCTCTGCTGACCCTGGCGCTGCTCGCCTGCGGGGCCTGTAGCCTGCCGGCCTGGGCGGACCAGCCAGCTGCCAGCGCCAGCACCTCGCGCATGGGCGACTACCGCTTCAGCATCCACCAGCAACCCCTGGTATCGGCGATCAACACGTTCAGCCAGGTCACCGGTTGGCAGGTGGGTTTCAACGCCCAACTGGCCGACGGCGTCGCCTCCCCAGGGGTGCAAGGCTCCCTGACACCAGAAGCAGCACTGGACCGCCTGCTGCGGGGCACGGGCCTCGCCTATCGTAAGATCAGCAACGGTAACGTGGTACTTGAAAGCAAGGCCGGTGGCAGCGTGGTCGCCCTGCAGCAGATGACCGTCAGTGCTACCCGCAGCGCCCAGGACGTGGCGCAGGTGCCCAGTACGGTCAGCGTGCATACCCGCGAGCAACTGGACCGCAACAACGTCAACAGCATCCAGGACCTGGTGCGCTACGAACCGGGTGTCTCGGTGGCCGGCACCGGGCAGCGCAGCGGCCTCAACGGTTTCAACATCCGCGGCATCGATGGTGAGCGCATTCTCACCCAGATCGACGGGGTGTCGATCCCGGACAGCTTCTTCTACGGCCCATACGCGCAAACCCAGCGTAATTATGTAGACCCAGAAATCGTCAAGCGCGTGGAGATCCTGCGTGGGCCTGCGTCGGTGCTGTACGGCAGCAATGCCATCGGCGGTGCCGTGAGCTACTTCACGCTGGACCCGGAAGACATCATCAAGCCCGGCCAGGCCGCCGGCGCGCGCCTGAAGGCCGGCTACAGCTCGGCAGACGAAAGCTGGCTGACCTCCGCCACCGTCGCTGGGCGCCAGGGTGACGTGGACGCCCTGCTGCACCTGAGCCAGCGCAACGGCCACGAAACCGAGAGCTACGGCAACCATAGCGGCACCGGCCTGTCGCGCACCGAAGCCAACCCCATGGACGCGCGCACCACCAACGTACTGGCGAAGGTAGGCTGGAACCTGGCGGATGACGCACGGCTGGGCCTGACCTACGAGCGCTACAAGGACGACCGTGACCAGAACATTCTGAGTGCAGTGGGGGGCCCGTTCATTCCCGGCTTTGGCGCCATGAATTCCTACCGCATGCGCACCGGCAACGACACCATCACCCGCGAGCGCTTTGGCATCAACCACCAGTTCGCGCTCGACAGCGTGCTCGCCGACCAGGTCAAGTGGAGCCTCAACTACCAGATCGCCAAGACCGACCAACGTACCGACGAGTTGTACGTGGCCTCCGGGCGGCAGGTGCTGCGCGACCGGCAGACGACCTACAAGGACCGCCAATGGGTATTCGACGCCCAGCTGGACAAAGCCTTCAGCCTGGGCGAAACCGACCACCTGCTGACCTACGGCACGACCCTCAAGCACGAGAAGATCACCGGGTCGCGCAGCGGCACTGGCACCTGCGTGAACATCGGCGGCACCTGCCGTGGTATCGGCCAGGACAGTGCCCGCGATGGCCAGGCGCTGGTCAGCGATTTCCCGGACCCGACCGTGAACACCTACAGCCTGTTCGTGCAGGATGAAATCCGCTGGCACAACTGGACCTTCCTGCCCGGTGCCCGCTACGACTACACCCGCATGGAGCCGCGCTTCACCGAACGGTTTCTGCGCGGGTTGGAAGCCACCGGTACGGCGCCTACCTCCCAGGACGATTCTGCCCGCAACTGGCACCGGGTTTCGCCCAAGTTCGGCCTGACCTACGCGTTCGACGACCACTACACCGCCTATGGCCAGTACGCCGAGGGCTTCCGTACGCCAACCGCCAAGGCCATGTACGGGCGCTTCCAGAACCTGGACCAAGGTTACCGGGTTGAGGGCAACCCAAACCTGGAACCAGAAAAGAGCAAGAGCTTCGAAACCGGGCTACGTGGCAATTTCGATGCTGGCCACTTCGATGTGGCGGTGTTCTACAACAAGTACCGCGACTTCATCGACGAAGACGCCGTGCAGAGCAGCAACCTGGAGCAGACCTTCCAGGCCAACAACATCAAGCACGCCACCATCAAGGGCGCCGAGGTCAAGGGCCGCCTGAACCTCGATCAGCTTGGCGCTGCGCCAGGCCTGTATGCGCAGGGCTCACTGGCCTACACCTACGGCCGCAACGATGACAGCGGCCAGCCGCTGAACACTGTCAACCCGCTCAAGGGCGTGTTCGGCCTGGGCTATGACCAACAGCACTACGGTGGCCTGCTGAGCTGGACGCTGGTCAAGCGCAAGACCCGCGTCGACGACAGCACCTACTACGCCCCCGATGGCTCGGCATCGAAGTTCCGCACCCCCGGCTACGGCGTGCTGGATTTGACCGGGTACTACAAGGTGACCGACGACGTCACCATCAACGCAGGCCTGTACAACCTCACCGACAAAAAATACTGGCAGTGGGACTCGGTGCGCAGCTATGACGGCCAGGGTGAAGCAGCAGTGACCCAGCCCGCCAACATCGACCGCCTGAGCATGCCGGGCCGCAACTTTGGCATCAACGTCGTCTGGGATATCTGACAGGCCCTCGGTGGCGCGAGCGTTGCTCGCGATGCGCCGCCCACGCGGCGCCCCACCAGCCGGTCATCACTTTTTTTACGCACCCGCCCCCACTGCTTCGTCTTGTATTCAAACACCCCTCATCCAAGGATTGCCCCATGCCCGACCGCCCAGCCCTGCGCTCCCAGCGCCTGAACCAGGTCACTCACGCCCCGCACGCCGAGCTGGATGCCCTGGTCAAGGCCCACGCCCCCTTCGACACCCGCGAAAGCTTTGCCCGCTTCGTCGTTGCCCAGTACCTGTTCCAGGCCGAACTGCAGCCCTTGTACAACGACCCCAACCTGGTCGCCATTGTCCCCGACCTCGCCCAGCGCTGCCGCGCCCAGCAGGCACTGCTGGACCTGGCCGACCTGGGCACGCAAGCACCCGCCGCCCTGCGTGGTCCACTGCAGGCCCCCAGCCTGGGTGAAGCGATGGGCTGGATCTTCGTCTCCGAAGGCTCCAAACTGGGGGCTGCGTTTCTGATCAAGCGCGCCGCTGCGCTGGGCCTTTCCGACAGGTTCGGCGCCCGCCACCTGGGCGAGCCGCTAGGCGGACGGGCCGAGGGCTGGAAGCAGTTCACCCGCATTCTTGATGGCCTGGACCTTAGGGCCGAGGAAGATGCGGCGGCAGAGCGCGGCGCAGTGGCTGCCTTTGCGCGTTTCACCGAACTGCTGAAACACGCCTACGCGGTGGACGCCCAGTTGGTCTGATACGCTGTACCTGGCACCTGCCCGGTGGCCGAACCGTTTTTGCAGTGAGACCATGACCCAACCTGCCCGCTCGAAACTCGCCCGCCTGCTGTATGGAATCCTGGCTTACGTAAGCCTTGGGGTGGGCTTGGTCGCCATCGTCATTCCTGGCCTGCCGACCACCGAATTCATCCTGTTGTCGGCCTGGGCGGCGACGCGCAGCTCGCCGCGCCTGTCAGCCTGGCTGGAAAACCACCGCCTGTTCGGCCCCATCCTCTACAACTGGCGTAACGGCAAGGTGATCAAGCGGCGGGCCAAGGTCAGTGCCACGGTCAGCATGTTGCTGTGCGCAGGGTTGATGCTGGTGTTTCTCGAGCATCACTGGCCCGTGTTCCTGGCCATCGCCGGCATGACCCTGGGCAACCTATGGATCTGGTCCCGGCCAGAACACACCTGCCCAGCCCCGTCACAGGCTCAGCAGCCCTGAATACAGCGCGAACGCGGCCAAGCCTGCGCCTGCCAGCACGGCTGCGAATATCAGCTTTTCCCACGGGCTGAACAGCGCCAGCCCCCGTTCGTGTCTGGCCTTGGCAAACAGGATGACACCTGGCGCATACAGCAACGCCGACAACAGCAGGTACTTCAGGCCACCGGCGTACAGCAGCCACAGGGCATACAGCAAGGCCACCAGCGCCACCGTCAGGTCCTTGCGGCGCACAGCGGGTTGCCCTGCGTAAGTCTCTGCGCGTATGGCCAGCAACACCGCGTAGGCCGCCGACCACAGGTAAGGCACCAGAATCATCGACGATGCCAGGTAGATGAGGCTGGTATAGGTGCCAGCAGACACCAGCGTAATCAGCAAGAACCCCTGGATCATGCTGTTGGTCAGCCACAAGGCATTGACCGGCACCTGGTTGTTGTTCGCCCTGGCGAGAAAGCGCGGCATGGTGTGATCCCGAGCCGTGGCATAGAGGATCTCGGCGCACAACAGCGCCCACGACAGCAAGGCACCCAACAGTGAAACCGCCAGGCCAAGGCTGATCAGCAACGCACCCCACGGCCCGACGACATGCGCCAGTACCGCAGCCAGCGAGGGGTTCTGCAGCCCGGCCAGCTCGGGTTGGGCCATGATGCCCAGCGACAGCACGTTGACCAGCACCAACAACGCCAGCACACCGACAAAGCCGACCACCGTGGCTTTGCCCACGTCCGCCCGGCGCTGGGCTCGCCCGGAATAGACACTGGCCCCTTCGATGCCGATAAACACAAATACCGTCACCAGCATCATGTTGCGCACCTGTTCCAGCACACTGCCCAGCTGTGGGCTGCCCTGGCCCCAGATATCCCGGGTAAAGATATCGGCGCGAAACGCGCAGGCCGCGATCACCACGAACAGCACCAGCGGCACCACCTTGGTCACGGTGGTGACCAGGTTGATGAATGCGGCTTCCTTGATGCCGCGCATCACCAGAAAATGCACGGCCCACAGCAGCATCGACGCGCAGCCGATGGCAGCAGGCGTATTGCCTTCGCCGAACACCGGGAAGTAAAAGCCCAAGGTGCTGAACAACAGCACGAAGTAGCCGACATTGCCCAGCCAGGCACTGATCCAGTACCCCCAGGCCGACGAAAAGCCCATGTACTCGCCAAACCCGGCCTTGGCATAGGCATAAACCCCCGAGTCGAGCTCAGGCTTGCGGTTGGCCAGGGTCTGGAACACGAATGCCAGCGCCAGCATACCCACCGCAGTGATCGCCCAGCCGATCAGCACCGCGCCGGCGCCGGCTCGCGCTGCCATGTTCTGCGGCAATGAAAAGATGCCGCCCCCAATCATGGAGCCCACCACCAACGCGATCAGCGCACCCAGCGGAAGTTTCTGCGTGTTTTCGCCCATGCTCCAAGCCACACCCTATCGCTGCACTGTCACACATAGGTAACCACATTATTGTTTATATAACCCATCGCATGTAGCGCGCCTCCCACGCCGCCGACCTCCCCCATTAATAACCCAATTGTCTATGCAACGCGCTTGTAAAAACCTCGCGTTTGCCAACCCCTTCACACTAAACCGTTAAAACTTTTAATTTCAGCAAAAAATTGGCGCTCACGGCAAAACCGTCTAGTTTCAACCCTCGCAGGCCATCAAGAGCCACTGCTCTGGAATGACATGGAGGTGCCAGCACACAAGGCCTGCAGCCGAAGCAGTCGGCACTCTCCAGGAGCCCCGTGAAGTTTTTTTGCGACTTCACACTGCCGTGCACTGATCCACATCAGGGCATGGCCACGGCGTCGGATTTAATCTGATGTCAACTTTCTCCTGGCAGGAGTTGTTAAATGCCTGATGTTTCCGGAAAACTCAAACTCGGTGCGTTAGTTGCACTTGTGGTCGGTTCCATGATTGGGGGCGGCATCTTTTCACTGCCGCAGAACATGGCCGCCAGCGCAGGCGTTGGCGCCGTCCTGATCGGCTGGGCCATCACTGCCGTGGGCATGCTGACCCTGGCGTTCGTGTTCCAGACCCTGGCCAACCGCAAGCCTGACCTCGACGGCGGGGTGTACGCCTACGCCAAGGCCGGGTTTGGCGACTACATGGGCTTTTCCTCGGCCTGGGGCTACTGGATCAGCGCCTGGTTGGGCAACGTCGGCTACTTCGTGCTGCTGTTCAGCACCCTGGGGTATTTCTTCCCGCTCTTCGGCGAAGGCAACACACCTGCCGCCATCATCGGCGCCTCCGTACTGCTGTGGGCGGTGCATTTTCTGGTGCTGCGCGGCATCAAGGAAGCCGCCTTCATCAACCTGGTCACCACCGTGGCCAAGGTCGTCCCACTGGTGCTGTTCGCGCTCATCTGCCTGTTCGCATTCAAGCTGGACGTGTTCACCGCCGACATCTGGGGTGCTGGCACGCCCGAGCTGGGCAGCGTGATGAACCAGGTGCGCAACATGATGCTGGTGACCGTGTGGGTGTTCATCGGTATCGAGGGCGCCAGCATCTTCTCGTCCCGCGCAGCCAGGCGCGCCGATGTGGGCAAGGCCACGGTGATCGGCTTCATTACCGTGCTGCTGTTCCTGGTGCTGGTCAACGTGCTGTCGCTGGGCATCATGACCCAACCCGAGCTGGCCGGCCTGCAGAACCCGTCGATGGCGGCCGTGCTGGAGCATGTGGTTGGCCACTGGGGCGCAGTGCTGATCAGCGTCGGGCTGATCATCTCGCTGCTGGGGGCGCTGCTGTCGTGGGTGCTGCTGTGCGCCGAGATCATGTTCGCTGCCGCCAAGGACCACACCATGCCGGCGTTCCTGCGCCGCGAGAATGCCAACCAGGTGCCCGCCAACGCCCTGTGGCTGACCAACGCCATGGTGCAGGTGTTTCTGGTGATCACGCTGTTCTCCAACAGCACCTACCTGTCCCTGATCTACCTCGCCACCTCGATGATCCTGGTGCCCTACCTGTGGTCGGCTGCCTACGCCGTATTGCTGGCCGTGCGCGGGGAAACCTACCAAGAGGCCCTGCGCGAGCGCCGCAAAGACCTGCTGATCGGTGGCATCGCCCTGCTCTACGCCATCTGGCTGCTGTATGCCGGCGGGGTGAAATACCTGCTGCTTTCGGCCCTGCTCTACGCCCCAGGCGCGATCCTGTTCGCCAAGGCCAAGCGGGAACTGGGCCAGCCAGTGTTCACCCGCGTGGAAAAGCTGATCTTCACGGCCGTGGTCATCGGCGCCCTGGTGGCAGCCTTTGGCCTGTACCGCGGTTTCCTCACGCTGTGACCCACGTTTTCAATCGTATGGAGGATAGAAACCATGTCCGCTGAGAAACAGAAATACGGTGTGCATTCCGAAGCCGGCAAGCTGCGCAAGGTGCTGGTGTGCGCCCCGGGGCTGGCCCACAAGCGCCTTACCCCCAGCAACTGTGACGAACTGCTGTTCGACGATGTGATCTGGGTGGACCAGGCCAAGCGTGACCATTTCGACTTCGTCACCAAGATGCGCGAACGCGGGGTGGATGTGCTGGAAATGCACAACCTGCTGACCGATATCGTGCAGCAACCTGAAGCGCTGAAGTGGATACTGGACCGCAAGATCACCCCCGACACCGTCGGCGTGGGCCTGACCAACGAAGTGCGCAGCTGGCTCGAAGGCCTGGAGCCGCGCCACCTGGCCGAATTCCTGATCGGCGGTGTGGCGGGCCAGGACCTGCCCCAGAGCGAAGGGGCCGAAGTGGTCAAGATGTACAACGATTACCTGGGCCATTCGAGCTTCATCCTGCCGCCACTGCCCAATACCCAGTTCACCCGTGACACCACGTGCTGGATCTACGGTGGCGTCACGCTCAACCCCATGTACTGGCCGGCACGCCGCCAGGAAACCCTGTTGGCTACCGCCATCTACACGTTCCACCCGCAGTTCACCGGCGCCGATTTCCAGGTGTGGTATGGCGACCCGGACAAGCAGCACGGCCAGGCCACCCTCGAAGGCGGCGACGTGATGCCGATCGGCAACGGCATCGTGCTGATCGGCATGGGTGAGCGCACCTCGCGCCAGGCCATCGGCCAACTGGCCCAGAGCCTGTTCGCCAAGGGCGCGGTACAGAAGGTGATCGTGGCTGGCCTGCCGAAATCCCGCGCTGCCATGCACCTGGACACGGTCTTCAGCTTCTGTGACCGCGACCTGGTCACGGTTTTCCCGGAAGTGGTGAGTGAGATCGTGCCGTTCATCATCTACCCCGACGAGAGCAAGCCCTATGGCATGGACGTGCGCCGCGAACACAAATCGTTCATCGAGGTGGTGGGCGAGCAACTGGGCGTGAAGCTGCGCGTGGTCGAAACCGGCGGCAACAGTTTTGCCGCCGAGCGCGAGCAGTGGGACGACGGCAACAACGTGGTGGCCCTGGAGCCGGGCGTGGTGATTGGCTACGACCGCAACACCTACACCAACACCCTGCTGCGCAAGGCCGGCGTGGAGGTGATAACCATCAGCGCCGGCGAACTGGGCCGCGGCCGCGGCGGTGGCCATTGCATGACCTGCCCGATCGTGCGCGACCCGATCGACTACTGACTCCGTCACCCCGGCCGCCCCACCCGGTGGCGGCCGGCGCGTTCAGCACTCCAAGGAGAACCGTCATGGCGTTCAACATCCGCAACCGCAACCTGCTCAGCCTCGAACACCACACCACCCGCGAGCTGCGCTACCTGCTGGACCTGTCCCGTGACCTCAAGCGGGCCAAGTACACTGGCACCGAACAGCAACACCTCAAGGGCAACAACATCGCCCTGATCTTCGAAAAAACCTCCACCCGCACCCGCTGCGCATTCGAGGTGGCCGCCTATGACCAGGGCGCCAACGTCACCTACATCGACCCCAACTCGTCGCAGATCGGCCACAAGGAAAGCATGAAGGACACTGCCCGCGTACTCGGGCGCATGTACGACGCCATCGAGTACCGGGGCTTCAAGCAGGAAATTGTCGAAGAACTGGCCAAGTTCGCGGGCGTACCCGTATTCAACGGCCTGACCGACGAATACCACCCCACCCAGATGATCGCCGACGTGCTGACCATGCGTGAGCACAGCGACAAGCCGCTGCACGACATCAGCTACGCCTACCTGGGTGATGCGCGCAACAACATGGGCAACTCCCTGCTGCTGATCGGCGCCAAGCTGGGCATGGATGTGCGCATCGCCGCACCCAAGAGCCTGTGGCCCCACGATGACCTGGTGCAGCGCTGCAAGCAGTACGCCGAGGAAAGCGGCGCACGCATAACCCTCACCGAAGACGCCAAGGCTGCAGTCAAGGATGTGGACTTCATCCACACCGACGTGTGGGTGTCGATGGGCGAGCCGATCGAAGCCTGGGGCGAGCGCATCAAGCTGCTCAAACCCTACCAGGTGAACCCTGAGCTGATGAAGGCCAGCGGTAACCCAAGGACCAAGTTCATGCACTGCCTGCCGGCATTCCATAACAGCGAAACCAAGGTAGGCAAGCAGATCGCCGAACAGTACCCGGACCTGGCCAACGGCATCGAAGTGACCGACGACGTGTTCGAATCGCCGGCCTGCATCGCGTTCGAGCAGGCCGAAAACCGCATGCACACCATCAAGGCGATCCTGGTATCGACCCTGGCTGACCTCTAAACGCTTACAGCTGCAAGCTTCGAGCTCCAAGCCACAAGAAAAAGCGGCCCATTACGCGCCCCCGCCTCTCCTTGAAGCTTGAAGCTTGAAGCTTGAAGCTTGAAGCTTGTAGCTTGTAGCTTCCCTAACAAGGACATCTCCCATGCGTATCGTGGTTGCATTGGGCGGCAACACCCTGCTGCGTCGCGGTGAACCGATGACCGCCCAGAACCAGCGGGCCAACATCCGTACCGCCACCGAACAGATCGCCAGGATCCACCCGGGCAACGAACTGGTGATCGCCCACGGCAATGGCCCGCAGGTAGGGCTGTTGTCCCTGCAGGGCATGGCCTACAAACCCGACGAAGCCTACCCGCTGGATGTGCTGGGTGCGGAAACCGAAGGCATGATCGGCTACATGATCGAGCAGGAACTGGGCAACCTGCTGGACGCCGAGGTACCTTTTGCCACCCTGCTGACACAGGTGGAAGTGGACGCTGACGACCCTGCCTTCAATGACCCCACCAAATTCATCGGCCCGGTGTACAGCCAGGCCGAAGCCCAGCGGCTGGCGGCAGAAAAAGGCTGGGTGGTGAAGGCCGACGGCGACAAGTATCGGCGTGTGGTCGCCAGCCCCGCGCCCAAGCGCATCTTCGAGATCCGCCCGATCAAATGGTTGCTGGAAAAAGGCACCATCGTGATTTGTGCCGGTGGCGGGGGCATCCCCACCCTCTACGATGAAAACGGCAGGCTCAAGGGCATCGAGGCCGTCATCGACAAGGACCTGTGCTCGGCGCTGCTGGCCGAACAACTGGAGGCAGACCTTCTGGTCATCGCCACCGACGTGGATGCGGCGTACATTGACTTTGGCAAGCCAACGCAGAAGGCCATTGCCCAGGCTCACCCCGATGAGCTGGGCAAGCTGGGCTTCGCGGCCGGGTCCATGGGGCCGAAGGTGCAAGCGGCCTGCGATTTTGCCCGGCATACCGGGAAGGTGGCTGTAATCAGTTCACTGGCCAACATCGAAGACATCGTCAAGGGCACTGCCGGCACCCGCGTTTCAACCGCAACCCCCGGGATCAGCTACCGTTGATTGCAGTCGGGGGGGGGGGGGGGGGGCGCGCGCCCCGGGGGGGGGGGGGGCTCGGTCGCACAGGCGAAACCATCACCAAAGCGTGCACCTGTATGCCCTC
>NZ_JACVVG010000033.1:0-58654 GCF_016647875.1 Pseudomonas sp. S36
CAAACGTAGGAGCGAGCGCAGCTCGCGATGCGCCGCGCGGGCGGCGCTCGGCCTCACAGGCGCTGCAACCGTGACGGCGAACCAAAAAGCCCCGGCATCACTGCCGGGGCTTCTTCATTGCAGCTTTATCATCAGGACGGCAACACGGTCGCCTGCCCGCTCATGGCCAGATCGACCAGCTCGCGGTTGGCCACCGCGTACATCGCATAGTCGTGCCCTGTGGCACTGCGCAGGTCGTCCAGCATGGCACGCCAGCGCTCCACCATCACTCGGTGCTGCTCGGCCCACAATGCCACCCGGGCGTCCATATCCTGCGGTGCATCGACCATCTGCAGCACAGAAATGGTGATCGCCCGCTGCTGCAGGTCGATGTCGTCACGGAACGCCTCACGCGCCAGCGCCTGCCAGTTGTTCTCCACCGGCAGGTTGCTGATTTCCTGCAGATACCAGGTCAGGTCCAGAGCGCTGCCCACGGCGAAGAACGCCTTGGCCACCTGCGCCGGTTCATGGCCGGTGACATCAGCTGCTTCGATGATCGGCAGCAGCGTATAGAGGTGGCTGGTACCGGCGACCATGCGCGCCAGCAGCTCAGGGACGCCGGCATCGACAAAGCTCTGGTAGCGAACCATCCAGCGTTCCCGGGTCGGGCCCTCCAGCAGTTCGTCCAGCTTCAGCCCCAATTGCGCGATCTTCGGCCCGAAGTGCGCGCAATCGCGCCCGGCGTCCTGCTCGTTGCGGCGGCTGCGCAGGAACCAGCGGGTAGCACGGCGGCCCAGGCGCATCAGCTCGTCCATCAGGGTCAGCTGGACCTCGGCAGGCACCTGGTAGTCCAGCGCCTCGATCTGGCGGAACCAGTGCGGCAGGTGGAAGATGTCACGCACGATCACATAGGCACCCGCGACGTTCGCCGGGCTCATGCCAGTGGACTCCTTCAGGCGCTGCACGAAGGTGATGCCCATGTTGTTGACCAGGTCATTGGCGATCTGGGTGCTGACGATTTCGCGCTTCAGGCGGTGACGGCGCATGGCCTCGGCGAACTTGCTGACCAGCGACGGCGGGAAGGCGGTTTCCATGTCGCGCGTCAGGTAGTCGTCATCCGGCACCTGGGACTTGAGCAGTTGCTCCTTGAGGTCGATCTTGCTGTAGGAGATCAGCACCGACAATTCGGCACGGGTCAGGCCCTGCCCCGCGGCCAGCCGTTCGGCCAACTGCTCTTCGGACGGCAGGAACTCGATGGCGCGGTCCAGCTTGCCCCGGGCTTCCAGGTCTGCCATCAGGCGCTTGTATTCGGCAATGCGCTCGCGCACCCGGCGGGCCGCCAGCGACAACGCCTGGGTCTGCTTGTAGTTGTTGCCCAGCACCAGGGCGCCGACTTCGTCAGTCATGCTGCCCAGCAGCTGGTTGCGCTGCTTCTCGGTCATGTCGCCACCCTGCACCACTTCGTTGAGCAGGATCTTGATGTTGACCTCGTGGTCGGAGCAGTCCACGCCGCCGGCATTGTCGATGAAGTCGGTGTTGGTAGCACCGCCGTGCAGGCCGAATTCCACCCGGCCAAGCTGGGTCATGCCCAGGTTGCCGCCCTCGCCCACCACCTTGCAGCGCAGCTCGTTACCGTTCACCCGCAGCGCATCGTTGGCTTTATCGCCAACGTCGGCATGGCTTTCACTGCTGGCCTTGACGTAGGTGCCGATGCCGCCGTTCCACAGCAGGTCCACTGGCGCCTTGAGCAGGGCGTTCAGCAGCTCGGTGGGGGTCAGCCGGTCGGCTTCGATGGCGAAACGTTCCTTCATCTGCGGGCTGATGGCAATGCTCTTGGCACTGCGGGGGAAGATGCCGCCGCCTTCGGACATGATGCTGGTGTCGTAGTCGGTCCAGGCCGAGCGCGGCAGCTCGAACAGGCGCTTGCGCTCGACAAAGCTGGAGGCCGGCTCCGGGTTGGGGTCGATGAAGATGTGCAGGTGGTTGAACGCGGCCACCAGTTGCAGCTTGTCGGACATCAGCAAACCGTTGCCGAACACGTCGCCGGCCATGTCGCCCACGCCGATGACAGTAACCGGGTCTTTCTGCACATCAATGCCGCGCTCACGGAAGTGGCGCTGCACACCCACCCAGGCACCCCGGGCGGTAATACCCATTTTCTTGTGGTCGTAGCCGGCCGAGCCGCCCGACGCAAAGGCGTCGCCCAGCCAGAAGCCGTAGTCGATGGCAATGCCGTTGGCGATGTCCGAGAAGGTGGCCGTGCCCTTGTCGGCCGCCACCACCAGGTAGGGGTCATCGTCGTCGTGGCGCACCACGTTGGCAGGCGGCACCACGCCACCGTCCTTGAGGTTGTCGGTGATGTCCAGCAGGCCGGAGATAAAGATGCGGTAGCACGCCACGCCTTCGGCGGCGATTTCGTCACGGCTGCCACCCAGCGGCAGGCGCCGGGGCAGGAAGCCGCCTTTGGCACCCACCGGCACGATGACCGAGTTCTTCACCTGCTGCGCCTTCACCAGGCCCAGCACTTCGGTGCGGTAGTCTTCTTCACGGTCCGACCAGCGCAGGCCACCCCGGGCCACGTTGCCGAAGCGCAGGTGCACGCCTTCAACACGGGGGGAATAGACGAAAATCTCGAACTTGGGCACCGGTTTAGGCAACTCGGGCACCAGCTTCGGGTTGAACTTGAAGCTGAAGTAGGCCTTGTTCTGGCCGTTGGCGTCGGTCTGGTAGAAGTTGGTGCGCAGGGTGGCCTTGATCAGGTCCAGGTAGCGCCGCAGGATGCGGTCTTCGTTGAGCACCTGAACGTCATCCAGTGCGCTCAGGATGGCCTGCTCGAGGCGCTGCTGCTTGTCATCCAGGTCGTCCAGGGTGAGCTTGCGCGCCAGGTAGAAGCGCGTCTTGAACAGGCGGGTGAGCTCGCGCGCGATATCGGTGTGGTTGTTCAGCGTGCTGGCGATATAGCCCAGGTCGAAGCCCAGGCGAATCTGCTTCATGTAACGGGCGTAGGCACGCAGCAATGCCACGTCACGCCATGGCAGGCCGGCAGTCAGCACCAGGCGGTTGAAAGCGTCGTTCTCGGCATCGCCACCAACGATGTGGATAAAGGCATCCTGGAAGGTATCGTTGAGCTGCTGGATATCCAGGCTCAGGCCTTCGCTGTAGGTGAAGGCGAAGTCGTGGATCCAGTACTCGCGGCCATTGGCATGGCGCAGGCGGTAGGGGAATTCACCCAGCACGCGCAGGCCGAGGTTCTCCAGGATCGGCAGCACGTCGGACAGCGCCAGTGGGGTATCGGCATGGTACAGCTTGCAGTGCAAGGTGCGCTCGCCCACCCGGGTCAGCGGCTGGTAGAAGCTCATGGCCAGCGGCTTGCTTTCCGACAAGGCCAGCACGTGCTGCAGGTCGACCACCGCCGAGTGCGCGGCGAAGCGCTCACGGTAACCCGCCGGGAACCCTTTGGGGAAATCGGCAAGGATGTTGGTGCCCTGGGCCTCGCCGAAGTTTTCCACCACCAGGGCAGAGAAATCGTCCTGCCACGAACGGCAGGCCTGCACCACTTCGCGCTCAAGCTGCTGCGGGTCGATGTCGATGCGGTTTTTCGGGTCCACCCGCAGGATCAGCTGCACCCGGGCCAGTACCGACTCGGAGAAGAACGTCCAGAACTCGCAGTCGCTGGCCTTCAGGCGCTCCATCAGCACCTGCTGGATCTTCTGCCGCACTTCGGTGGAGTACACCTCGCGGGGGACGTAGGCCAGGCAGTAACAGAAGCGCCCGTAAGGGTCCTTGCGCAGGAAGACGCGGATCTTGTTGCGCTCCTGGATCTGCACGATGGCCATGACCGTGCTGAACAGCTCATCGATCGGGGTCTGGAACAGGTCGTCACGGGGCAGCACTTCCAGTACCTGGGCCAGCTCCTTGCCCAGGTGCGCCTTGGCGTCAAAACCGGAACGACGCTCCACTTCGGCAACCTTGCCGCGGATGTAGGGGATGGCATGCACGCTCTCGCCATATACCGACGAGGTGTACAGGCCCATGAAGCGGTGTTCCTTGAGCACCCGGCCGTCGGCGTCCAGCTGGCGGATGGACACATAGTCTGGGTACGCCGGGCGGTGCACTCGGCTAGGCAGGGCAGCCTTGGCGAACGACAGCAGCAACGGCTCGTTCAGGTAGGCTACCGCGTAGTCTTCAATGCGCAGCTCTTCGGCCGTGAGGCCCACCCGCAGGCGCCGGGGCAGGCCCAGGAACGACTGTTCGTCATAGACCATCTGGCCGCCATCGGCGGTTTGCTGGACGGTGAACTCTTCGTAGCCCAGGAAGGTGAAGTGGTTGTCCAGCAGCCATTCGAGAAACGCCGTTACCTCGGCTTTTTCGTGCTGTGCCGGGCCGAACGCGGTCTGCTCGACCTGGGCAACCACCTCACGCAACTTGGCCTTCATCGGCTCGAAGTCGGCCACCGCAACGCGCACTTCAGCCAGCACCTGCTCGATCTCGCGGGCCAGTACATTCAGCTCGGCGGCGTTTGCGCAGCGGTCGATCTCCAGGTACATCAGCGACTCGTGGCCGACGCCCTCGCCCTGGCTGCCTTTTGGCAGCAGTTCGAGCAGTTCGCCCTTGGCGCCACGGCGCACGCTCAGCACGGTGGTTTGCAGGGTATGAATGCTGTAGCCGCGGCGGTTGAGCTCAGTGCGTACCGAATCTACCAGGAACGGCAGGTCGTCGTGCAACACCTCGACCACGGTATGGGTCGATTGCCAGCCATTGCGTTCGTATTCGGGGTTGTACACGCGCACCACGGGCTGGGCGGGGTCGAACCGCTCGATGACGCGCCAGGCCGAGAGGGTGCAGCCGGCCAGGTCGGAAAGCCTGCGCTGGGTGAGTTCGTCCAGTGAGATGATGCCGAAGAACTGCTCGGCGAACAGCGCCACTTGTGGCAGGGACTGTTCGCTGATGTGCTGCGCCAGGGCCGCTTGCAGTTGATGCTGGAAGTCGGCTTTGCTGGCTGCGGTGAAGAACGCCATCTGTGGTACTCCGCTTGGGCTTTGTAGTAGTTGAAGCGTCGCTGCGTGCGCCGTGCACGGGTCTACCATAGCCAACCCGTGCCAAGGCGAACGGTGAAATCAGGCGTTGAACGTGCGCAGGCACGCCCAGGGCTGGGCGAAGCTTACCGAGTGACCGGTCATCAAGGCTTGCAGCGCTGCGACAATTTCGTTCAAGGGGCGGTAACTTTACGTTTATGCCTACCAGCAAGACTGTCAGAATTCCCTTCCGTTTCCTTTGATCCGAGCCCTTGCCATGCAAATCGATACCGCCCTGCTGTTCGCTACCCCTTGCGATGACGAGGAAGACAACATGGCTACCCTGTGCTGCCACAGTGACAAGGGCCAGATGTTCCTGCTGACCCGCTACCCGGACGAAGACACGGTGGACCTCACCCTGGACGACGAGCCGTCGACTCTGGATGGGCTGAAAGTGACCCTGAGCGCCCGTCGCCTGCTGATCGAAGTGGCCGCCGGCGACCGCGATGCCCTGAAGGGCGACGAGGTGCTGCAGATCAACCTGACCAGTGAGCTGAGCGACCTGGATGAGGTCAGGCAGACCCTGGAAAACATCCTGGATGGCACCGGTACGTTTGTCTGCGACCTTTGATGCCTAGCGCAGGGCAAGCTGCATCTGCCTGGCCTGCTCGCGCAAGGCATCGCAGAACGGCGCCACGGCGGTGGAGGCCGGGCGGTGGTCTGGCCGGATCAACATGACCTTGTAGGGCACCTGCACCTGCAGCCTTCTGATCGGCAACCCAGCCTGCGCCGCCTCCAACCCGCTCAGCGGGTTGATGATCGCCACGCCCAGGCCTTGCCTGACCATCGCGCACACGGATGCCGCGCTGGTGGTTTCGATCACCGTACGCCGGTTTACCCCGGCCGCGCGGAACTGCTGGTCCAGGCGCTGGCGGTACGTGTCGAGGCTGGCCAGGTTGATGAAGTCGACCTCGTGGAAGTCACTGAGCGCGAGCTCGGCCTTGGCCTGCAGCGGGTGATGCTCGGGCAGCACGCACACCATGTTGGCGCTGAACAGCAACTCGCCATACGCGCCACGGGGCACCTGCTCGATTTCTGTCAGGCCAAGATCGTGCTGCTGGGCAACCAGTGACTCCTCCAGCAGCGGTGACTCCTGCGCCAGGATGCTCACGCTGACGCCCCGGTGCTGCTGATGAAAGCGCTGGCAGGCTCTGGGCAATAACGTCTGCGAGAACAGGGGCAGGCAAGTGATGGCCAGCCGGCCTTGCTCGAAGTTGCGGATGGCCTGGGCGAAGCGGTCAATCCGCTCCAGCCCCACATACGCCCGCTCCACCTCCTGGATCAACAACAGCGCCTGGGCAGTGGCTACCAGCCGGCCACTTTCCCGCTCGAACAGGTGCAACCCCGAAACCTGCTCCAGGCGAGCAAGCTCGCGGCTGACGGTGGGCTGCGAGGTGAACAGCAGCCGCGCGGCGCCTGTGACGCTGCCGGCAGCCATGATGGCGCGAAACACTTCAATGTGGCGGGCAGTGAGTGGCATGGCAATTCCGGAAATAATGGACGGGCATATCAAAAATGAATGACTAACCAAAGAAAAGCTATTTTTATGAATCGAAGGTTTCGCCCATGCTGCTTACCCTTGCCACCTAAGAAGAACCTGACCATGACTGCACCCTTCACCCTGCTTGCCGACGCCGTTCGCCAGCATGGCTCGCCGCTTTGGGCCTATGACGCCGCCACCATCGCCGAGCGCGTCAGCCAGCTGCAGGTATTCGACACCGTGCGATTTGCCCAAAAGGCCAACCCCAACCTGCATGTACTGCGCCTGATGCGTGCCCACGGGCTGGTGCTGGATGCCGTCTCACTGGGTGAAATGGAACGCGCCTTTGCCGCGGGCGCTCGCGTGGATGGCGAACCTGCCGGGGTGGTGCTGACCTGCGATGCGCTGGACCGGGCCACCCTCGAGCGCGTGGTGGCCGAGCACATCGAGGTGAATGCGGGCTCCATCGACATGCTGCGCCAGTTGGGTGAACGTTCCCCAGGGCACCGGGTGTGGATCCGCATCAACCCGGGCTACGGGCATGGGCACAGCCGCAAGACCAATACCGGCGGTGAAAACAGCAAGCACGGTATCTGGCACGAAGAACTGGACGAGGCACTGGCGTGTATCCGGGCCTACGGTTTGCACCTGGTGGGCGTGCACATGCACATCGGCTCCGGGGTGGATTACCAGCACCTGGAGCAGGTGGCCAGGTCGATGATCGAGCTAGTGGGCCGCCTGGGCACCGATATCGAGGCATTTTCCATCGGCGGCGGGCTGTCCACGCCGTACCGCAGCACGGACAAACCGGTTGACCTGCAGCGCTATGCGCAAACCTGGGCCGTTGCCCGCAAGGAAGTCGAAGCCATGCTGGGCCACCCCGTGCGTATGGAAATAGAACCCGGGCGCTTTCTGATAGCCGAGTCCGGCTACCTGGTGGCTGAGGTGCGCGCCGTGAAACAGGTGGGGCGCAACACGTTCGTCATGATCGACGCCGGCTTCAACGACTTGATGCGCCCGGCCATGTACGGGGCCTACCACCGCATGACGCTGCTGGACGCAAACGGCCAGCCCGTGGAGCGCCCACGGCAACCGACCGTCGTCGCCGGGCCGCTCTGCGAATCGGGTGACGTGTTCACCCAGGACGAGCACGAGCTGACGCCACAGGACCTGCCCCAGGCCCAGGTGGGCGACCTGCTGGTCATTCATGATGCCGGCGCTTACGGGGCGTCCATGTCGTCCAACTACAACAGCCGGCCGCTGCTGCCAGAGCTCCTGATCGAAGCCGGCACGTTGCGGATGATTCGGCGCAGGCAGACGCTCGAGGATCTGCTCAAACTGGAGTCTGAATGCTGCTGAAAACCTTGGGCGAGCGCGTAGACGGTTCGCCCAGCCTTGCTTGAGCAGTGGGCAGCCAAACAATTGAACATCGCTAATCACCCAATTGAAGCGATATTTGATCAATAAACCTTATGTATCAGCCATTCTGAGCAACCTTGAGCAGGTCTTACAGTCTTACAATTGGATCCATTATTGAGGACCCCCTGCATGCAAACGCTTGAAATGGACTACACCCACGGCGATGTCGTCGCCAGTCACTGCCACGCCCATGACCAGTTGATCTACGCGGCCAGTGGCGTGGTGCATGTCAGCAGCGAGCGCGGTAACTGGGTGATTCAGGGCGGCCACGCGCTATGGATGCCAGCCGGGGTCAGCCATGGCATTCGCACCGAGGGCGCGGTGTCCATGCGGTCCCTGTTGCTTGAAGCGCAGGTCGAAACCTGCCAGGTCATCGTGGTATCGGGTCTGCTGCGCGAACTGATACTCGCCGCCTCGCGCATGCTGGGCGTGCAGGATGGCGACCACGTACGGGCGCTGATCCTGGCAGAACTGGCCGGTGCCGTCCGCGTCGATACCTTCATCCCAATGCCCCGTCATGCACGCCTGCGCACCTGGTGCGAACGCTTCCTGCAGGCCCCCGCCCAGGACCTCACCCTGGAGCAATGCGGCCAGCAGCTGAACATGAGTGCGCGCAACGTGGCACGGCTGTTCCAGCGTGAACTGGGCATGTCCCATGGGCAATGGCGTGCCAGGGCGCGGGTAATGCTGAGCCAGCAATGCCTGGCGGCAGGCCAGCCCATTCTCGCTGTCGCCCTGGACCACGGCTACCAGAGCGCCAGCGCCTTCGCGGCGATGTTCAAGCGCATCCTTGGCTACGCCCCCAGCCAATGCCAGAACCCCCGCCCTGGCGAGCGCACATTGTCCTGCTGACGCGCAGGGTTGTCCCGCTTGCGGCAGCGCCGCCTGTGGCGCCCTCGCTAACCTCGCATCACACCTTCCGAGAGCGTCGTGATGCGTTTACTGCCAACCCTGCCCTCCCCCACACGGCTGGGCACCGTGATCGGCTTGAGCCTGCTGGCAGCCTGCGCCCGGCAGCCTGCACCCGACCCCACGTTCGCAGGCAGCCTGCCCAACCCGCTGGCCGATAGCCCGGCAAGCATCAGCCAGCAGCCAGTGCCCGGGCGGTGGTGGCAGTTACTGCGCGACCCGCAACTCGACCGCTGGGTCGAACAGGCCCTCGCCAACAACCAGGACCTGGCGCAAGCCAAGGCGAACGTGCAGGCCATGCTGGCAGGTATAGGTGAACGCCAGGCGCAGCGCCTGCCTGCCACCTCGCTGAACCTTGCCGCCACCTACGGCAAAAGCACCGATGACCAGACCCTCGCCGAGGCGACCCATACCCATGCGGCGGCCCAATGGCAGTTCAGCCCCGGTGTCGAGCTGGCCTACCAGGTGGACGCCTGGGGCCAGGTGCGGGCCGCCATCGAGCGGGCCTCAGCGCACGCGCAGGCGAGCGCGGCGGCCCACGATCTGCTGCGGTTGCAGGTAGTCGCCCAGACCACCCGGGCCTACGTGCAGCAGTGCGTCTACCAGGCCCGGATAGCAGCCGCGCACCAAGCCCTGAGTACGCTGGACAACAGCGTATGGCTCAGTGATCGTCAGCGCCAGGCTGGCGCCGCTACCGCACTGGACAGCGAGCGGTTGCTCAGCCTGCGTGACCAGGTGCGGGCACGGCTGCCAGTGCTTGAGGCCGGGCGCGACATTGCGCAGTTCGAGCTGAGCATGCTGGGCGGGCAGGCAACCGTTCAGGCGCAGCCGCCCTGCACAGCCATCCCCAGGCTCACAGGCCCGTTGCCAGCCGGCGATGGCTGGCACCTGCTTGCGCGCCGGCCGGACGTGCGCCAGGCCGAACGTGAGTTGCAGGCCGCGAGCCTGCAAACGCAGATCGCCAAGGCCGACCTGTACCCCAAAGTCAGTTTCGGAGCCCAACTCAGCGCCTCAGACCCCCGGCTGGGCAATGTGGGGGGCAGCCGGGCGATTACCTTCGGCATCGGCCCGTTGATCCACTGGGAATTCCCCAACCTCAAGGCCAACCGTGCCCGCCTGAGCAAGGCCCAGGCGCTGCAGCAAGCCCAGGTTGCCCATTACCAGAGCGTGGCGCTGGGGGCTCTGAAAGACGTCCGCCAGGCGCTGGCGCGCCATGACGCCACGCAGCAACGCCTGCAGGCACTGGCCAGTGCCCTGGCGCATAGCCAGCGCGGCTATGACCTGGCCCGCAGCAACCACCGTGCTGGCACCGTGGACGGCTTGGCACTGCTCGACAGTGAGCGCGAGCTGATCCGCCTGCAAGACCGCCACATCGCCGCCCAAGGCAGTGTTGCCAGTGCCCAGATCGAGTTGTTCCGCGCACTGGGCGGCGGCTGGTAAGCCTCGTCGCCGAACGGTAGTTCATTGCAACACACCCGCAACAGTCTCACCCAGGAAGCAACCACCATGAATGCTGCCGCACAAACCTCCACACCGGCGTCTACCGAGCCCCAGGCCCGCAGCCTGGCGAGCAGGCGCCTGATGTCAATGACTGCCGGTGCGGTGGGCCTGCTCGCCACGCTGGCGTTTACCTTTTACTGGGTGACCACAGGCCGCTACCTGGAAAGCACCGATGACGCCTATGTGCGTGCAGACTGGGTAGCACTCAGCCCGCGTGTGGCCGGTTATGTGGCCAAGGTGGAAGTGAACGACGACCAGCCGGTAAAAGCGGGTGATGTGCTGGTACGCCTGCAGGCACGCGACTATCGCGCCCGCCTGGGCAGCGCCATGGCCGCCGTGGCAGAAGCCAAGGCGGCAGTCACGGCGGCCCGGGCCCATCAACAGGTGGCGGCCGAGCGCATCAACCAGCAACAACAGGCTGTGCTCCAGGCCGAAGCAGCCGTACGCAGCGCCCGGGCCGAACGCCAGCGAAGCCAGCTGGACCTGCAGCGCTACCGCGGCCTGGTGCGCGACGAAGCCGCCACCCGGCAACGGCTGGAAAGCGCCAGCGCCCAGGCCAGCCAGGCGCTGGCCACCGAGCAAGGCGCCAAAGCAGCCTGGCGTGAGCAGCGGGCGCAGCAGCGTGTGGCCAAGGCCCTTGCCGCTCAGGCCGATGCCACACTGGAGCAACGCCAGGCTGCCCTGGCCCGTGCCCGCGCAGAACAGCAGTTGGCAGAGCTTGACGAGCAGGACACCGTTATCCGCGCCCCGATCGACGGCGTCGTCGGCCAACGCCGAGCGCGTGCCGGCCAGTACGTGGTGCCCGGCCAGCCACTACTGGCGGTTGTGCCGTTGCAGCAGGCCTACGTGGTGGCCAACTACAAGGAAACCCAGTTGACCCACATGCGCCCCGGGCAAGCAGTGCGCATTCAGGTGGACAGCTTCGCCGGTAAGCCACTGCAGGGGCACGTGGCGAGTTTCTCGCCCGCCTCGGGCAATGTCTTCGCCCTGCTGCCGTCCGATAACGCCACCGGCAACTTCACCAAGATCGTGCAGCGTTTTCCCGTGCGCATCCTGCTCGATTCACCGCTGCACGGCCCACTGCGGCCAGGCATGTCGGTGGTGGCCACCGTGGATACACGCGATGCGGAGCCTGCCGATGCGCCCTGAACCTGCAGTGCCGTTGCGTGCCTGGGTGGCCGTGCTGGGGGGCCTGTTCGGCTGCTTCATGGCGGGCATGAACGTGCACGTCACCAGTGCTGCCCTGCCGGAAATCCGCGGCTCGCTGGGCGCCAGCTTCGAAGAAGGCTCATGGATTTCCACCGCCTACCTGGTGGCCGAAATCGTGATGATTCCGTTGACGGCATGGTTGGTGGAGGTGTTTTCGCTGCGCAGGGTGATGTGGACCGGCTCCCTGATCTTCCTGATCGCCTCGGTGGCCTGTTCCTGGGCGCCCAACCTGGAGGCAATGATTGCCATCCGGGTTATCCAGGGTGCCGCCGGGGCCGTGCTGATCCCGTTGTCGTTCCAGCTGATCATCACCGAACTGCCACCCAGCCGCATGGCCATGGGCATGGCGCTGTTCAGCCTGGCCAACAGTGTGGCACAGGCGGCAGGCCCGTCCATTGGCGGCTGGCTGACCGATGCCTACTCCTGGCGCTGGATCTTCTACCTGCAACTGTTCCCCGGCATCGCCCTGCTGATGGCCATCGCCTGGTCGATCGACGCCAAACCCATGCAGTTGCAGTTGTTGCGCAAGGGTGACTGGCCTGGCATCGCGGCCATGGTGGTCGGCCTGGGAGGCTTGCAGGTGGTGCTGGAGGAAGGCGGCCGGCTGGACTGGTTCGGCTCGCCCTTCATCACGGGCATGAGCGTGGTGTCGGCGGCCGCCCTGGTGGTGTTCGTGGGGACGCAGTTGCTTGGCCGCCGCGCCTTCATCAACCTGCGCCTGCTGGGCCGCTACAACTTCGGCGTGGCCAGCCTGGCGATGTTCATCTTCGGTGCCGCCACGTTTGGCCTGGTGTTTCTGGTGCCCAACTACCTGTCCCAGATACAGGGGTTCAGCGCCCACGATGTCGGGGTCACCTTAATTGCCTATGGGGTGGTGCAATTGGTACTGGCCCCGCTGATGCCCCGGCTGATGGGCTGGACCAGTGCCAAGTTCATGGTCGCCAGCGGCTTTCTGATCATGGCCCTGGGGTGCTGGCTGGGGGCCAGCCTGAGCGCGGACAGCGCCGACAACGTGATCATCCCATCCACGGTGGTGCGTGGCATCGGGCAGCCGTTCATCATGGTGGCCTTGTCGGTACTGGCCGTGGCCGGGCTGGACAAGCGCGAGGCCGGCTCGGCGTCTGCGGTGTTCGCGATGCTGCGCAACCTGGGCGGTGCCATTGGTACCGCAGGGCTGACCCAACTGGTGGCGAGCCGCGAGCGCTTTCACAGTGCGCACATCCATGAGCACGTGACGGTATTCGAGCCCCAGGTGCAGGCCCGCCTCGGCCAGACGGTGCCCACCTGGCTGCCCCACCCGCAGCAGATGCTGGAAGGGCTGGCCGGGACCATTCGCCGCGAAGCCTACCTGATGGCCTACAGCGACGCGTTCTACCTGGCGTGCCTGGCACTGCTCGGCTGCGCGCTGGGGGCGCTATTGCTCAGAACACGCCCGGCCAGGTGAATGCCTGGGGCGCAAGCGCCCCGGCACGTTTTGCTGGGTGAATCATGTCAAAGCACGGCACCTGGCGCTCGGCCCAGCACGCGGGTGTATTCCTCACGCGCCGACTGCTCTGTGAACTCCCCCGCCCACTTGGCCACCACTACGGTCGCCACGCTGTTGCCGATGGTGTTGCAGGCTGCCATGGCCATGGACATGAAGCGGTATACGCCAAACAGCAGTGCCAGCCCTTCCACCGGCAGTATACCGATGGCCGTCACCGTGGCGGCGAACACCACAAAGCTGCCACCGGACACGGCGGCGGCGCCCTTGGAGGTCACCAGCATGATGGCCAGAATACCCAGTTGTTGCTCCCAGCCCAGCGGCACACCGTAGGCGTTGGCGATAAACAGCACGCACATCGACATGTAGATGGAAGTACCGTCGAGGTTGAACGCGTAACCGGTGGGCAACACCAGGCCAACGCTCTGCTTGGAGCAGCCGAAGCGCTCGAGCTTCTGCAGCAAGCGCGGCAATGCGCTTTCCGACGAGGCCGTGCCCAGCACGATCAGGATCTCGTCCTTGATATAACGCAGGAAGCGCCACAGGCTGAAGCCCGAGAGCCGGCACACGGCGCCCAGCACCACGAACAGGAAGAACGCGATGGCCAGGTAGAACATCAGCACCAGGTTGGCCAGCGACATGAGTACGGCCGAGCCATTGCTGCCCACCGCATAGGCAACGGAGCCAAATGCACCGAGGGGGGCGAACTTCATGATCAGGTTGATGAACTCGAAGAAGCATTCCGATACCCGGTTCAGGCCGTCCTCGATCACCACCCGGCGCTCCTGCTTGAGCGCCAGCAACGCGAAGCCGAACAACACCGCAATCACCAGCACCTGCAACAACTGCCCGCCGGCGAAGGCGCCGACGAAGTTGTCGGGGAAGATGCCGTAGATGAACTCGACCGTGGACGTGGGCGCATGCCCTTTGGCCACCGCTGCGCTGGCCGCCGCCGTGGCCGCCCCGCTGGCGTGGGCCCCGTGCATGCCCGAGCCGATGCCGATCAGGTTGCCCCACAGCAGCCCCAGCGCCAGGGCGAAGGTGGACAACAGCTCGAAGTACACCAACGCCCGCCAGCCCACCTTGCCGACCCGCTTTATGTCGCCGGCGGAGGCAATACCGTGCACCACGGTGAAGAACACCAGGGGTGCTACGGCCGTCTTGATCAACTTGAGAAAGATGTCCCCGAGCATCTTGAACTTGGCAGCGAGTTCGGGGGCGATGAAGCCGAAGGCAATACCGAGCAGCATTGCCGCCAGCACCTGGAACGTGAGGTCCTTGTACAGCGGCTTTTTCGAAGTGGAAGCCATGGTAGCGTTCTCATTGTTTTTGTAGGAAGTCACCCGTCATGGCCCGACCTGGCCGGGCAGCGGGCTTTCAGCGGGGTACGGCAGCTGGCCAGGCCAGTGCCTGGTCGACCATCTGTGGCGCCAGGCCCAGGTAGTTGCCCGGGTCGCACAGGTGCTCCAGCGTTGCCAGGTCCAGGCGCGCAGTCGCTTCACCCTGGGCCTTGAGGGCTTCCAGCAGGCTGATGCCCTGGTCGTTGGCCAGGCGGCAGGCGGCATACACCACGTCATGCGCCACCTGGCGGCCCAAGGCCGGGGCAAGCCCCATCATCACGGCTTCGGCAACGATAAGGCCCTGGGTCATGTCCAGGTTCTTGCGCATGCGCTCGGTGCGCACGTCCAGCCCGGCCAGCATGAACCGCGCCTGGCCCAGGGAGGCTGCGGTCAGCGCGAACGCTTCGGGGATGGCGATCCATTCGGCCTGCCATGGGCCGGTGGAGCGCTCGAAATCCTGGATCATGGCATCGAGCATCAGGCCGGCCTGCTGGCGCACGCCCTTGGCCGCGGCGTACATCAGCTCGCAGGAGATGGGGTTGCGCTTCTGCGGCATGGTGCTGCTGGCGCCGCGGCCCTTGACGAACGGCTCGTAGGCTTCGCCCAACTCGCTGGTCATCATCATCATGATGTCCAGCGCCACCTTGCCCAGCGAGGCGCTGACCAGGCCGAGGAAGTTCAGCGCCTCGGCCAGCCCGTCGCGCGCCACGTGCCAGGTAGCCTGCGGTATGCCCAGGCCCAGTTCGTCCATCAGCGCGGCCTGCACCTCCAGGCCTTTGTCACCCAGCGAAGCCAGGGTACCGGCGGCACCGGCAAACTGCCCCACTTCTACCCGTGGGCGCAGTTGCACCAGGCGCTCGGCATGGCGGTCAAACATGCTCAGCCACACGGCACACTTGTAGCCAAAGGTGATGGGCAGCGCGTGCTGCAGGTGCGTGCGGCCGGCCATCGGCGTGTCACGGTAACGCTGCGCCAGCTCCGCCAGCAGGCCGCGCACGGCCTGGATATCCCGGCCGACGATGGCCAGTGCAGCGCGTACTTGCAGCACCACGGCGGTGTCCATGATGTCCTGCGTGGTGGCGCCCCAGTGCACGTAGCGGCCAGCCTCGCCACACAGCTTGGACAGCTGCTCCACCAACGGCAGGATCGGGTAGCCGACAATCTCCGTTTCATGCTGCATCAGCGCCAGGTCCAGGTCTTCGTAGCGCGACAGCCGGGCGATCTGGGCGGCCGCTTCGGCAGGCACCACACCGCAGCGCGCCTGGGCCTTGGCCAGGGCTACCTCCACTTCGATGTACCGCTCGATCAGCGATTTGTCTGAGAACACGGCACGCATTTCGGCAGTGCCGAACATGTCGCGGAACAGGGTGGAGTCGAAAACAGTGGTGGACATGGGCTGGAATCCTGAAATGTTATTTTTTGACCGTACATATATGTAATGTACGTACATAATTCTTGCCTCGTCGCTGTTACACTGTCAACCGACGAAATTTGCGAGACAGACCAAAGGTATGAACAAGGCGCGCTATGCCATCGTGGCCAAGGACTTGATGGAGGCCATTGCCAGCGGCCGCTACCCGGTGGGCGGCTTGCTGCCCACCGAGTTCGAGCTGTGCGAGCTGTACAGCGTGAGCCGCCACACGGTGCGGGCGGCGATTGACCAGTTGCTAGGCCAGGGCATGGTGTCGCGGCGCAAGCGCGTGGGTACCCGGGTCGAGGCCAGCAGCCCGCGTGGTGGTTACTCCCACTCGCTGGCCAGCATTGCCGACCTCGCCCACCTTGCCGAGACCCAGCAGCGGGAAATCCAGAACGTGCGTCACTTTGTGGCGGACCTGAGCGAGGCGGCACGGCTGGGCCTGGTGCCGGGCGAGCATTACTTCTGTGTGTCCAGCATCCGTGTAGACCACCAGCAGAATGCCGCGCCGCTGTGCTGGACGGATGTGTATGCACAACGGGACTACGAACAGGTCATCGAGAAGGCTCAGGCAAACCCCGATCAGCTGATTGCAGGGCTCATCGAGCAGCACTATGGCCGGGTGATCGCGGTGGTGGACCAGCAGGTACGGGCTGTGGTGCTCAGCGCCGAGGTGGCCCGTGCCCTGAAAGCCGAGGTTGGGGCGCCCGGGCTTGAGATCATCCGCCACTACCGTGAAGAAAACGGTGATTTGATGGCAGTTTCCGAAACGGTCCACCCTGCCGACCGTTTTAGCCTGGTGACGCAGATGCGCCGGGACCGTTCCCCCTCACCTGCCCCCTGACCCCTGGAGAAACGACGCATGGCAGCGGACAAAACCCGGATGCTGACGGTGGGCGAAGTGGCCAGGCGCAGCGGCGTGGCCGTGTCGGCGTTGCACTTCTACGAAAGCAAAGGCTTGATCGCCAGCACCCGCACGGCTGGCAACCAGCGCCGCTACCCGTCCCTGGTGCTGCGCACGCTGGCAATCATCAAAGTGGCCCAACGTACCGGCATCGCCCTGGAAGAAATCAAGCGCGCCCTGGGGCGCTATCCGCCCAACAGCAAGCTCACGGCCGCCCAGTGGGGTGAAATGTCCAGCGCCTGGCGCGAAGACCTGAACAGCCGCATTCGCATGCTGGAGGCCTTGCGCGACAACCTCGACAACTGCATAGGCTGCGGCTGCCTGTCACTGGATGAATGCCCGCTGCGTAACCCGCAGGACGTACTGGGCCAGGAAGGCAGCGGGGCGCGCCTGCTGGAAGACAAGGCACGCTGACGGCGCGATGACCAAGGCTGCACCGATTACGCTGAGTTTGAACCATTCCACACCCTGGGCGCCCTAACCTTGTGCTGTTAACCCATGCCGTTCAGAGAAAGGATGACCAAACCATGAAGCGCGAACAGATCGAAGGTGTAGCAGAGAATCTTGCGGGCAAGGCACAGAGCGCTGTGGGCCGGCTGGTAGATGACCCGGCACTGGAAGCCGAAGGCGAAGGCCGCCAGGCGGCAGGCCAGGTGACCAAGAGCTACGGCGATGCCGTGGATTGCGTGTCGACCTTCGTCAAGGAAAAACCCATTGCCGCACTGGCAATTACCGCAGCCATCACCCTGGTGGTGTCGCGCCTGCTGCGCCGCTGATCGAACGCACCAGGCCCGCACGACTGCGCGGGCCTGGCACTTGATCAGTCGTCCAACTCATCCTTGACGATGCGCCCATCGCGAGGGTCGACCTTGAATTCATACTGCTTGCCATCGGCCTTGATGCCCTCACCTTCCCAGTGACCATCGTCTGCCTCGATCTTGGTGATCTGGGTGTAGCCAGCACCTTTCAAGGCAGCCTCGGCCTGGTCCTTGTTCACTTTCCAGTCAGCGCCAGGCTGGTCGGCCCAGGCCGAAGCGGCGCTCAGGGTGCCAATCAGGGCAAGGCCAGTGAACAATTGCTTGATCGCTTTCATGACGCACATCCTTATCGAGTGGTGTAAGGATGCGACCGGGCAGCATTGCGCAACGTTCAGTTGGATGGGGCTGGCACTTCGATCAGCCAGGCTGCCCAGCCAACTCATTGCTGACACCACGCCCCAATACCAGCACGGTCACAAAGCCGCACCCTGCAAGGGCAGTGGCCATGCTCAGCAATACGCCGGTGCCCAGGTGGTCGACCACCTGACCGCCAAAGAACGACCCCACCGCGATAATCACCTGGAACATGGCCACGAACAGCGGCATGCCCCGCTCCACATCCTTGGGCGCTACCACGAACATCCAGATGTTGGCGCACGCGGGGAACGCGCCGAAGGCGAAGCCCCACAGGGCAATCAGCATCGCCGCACCGCTCATGCCGGTGGCGAAGTGCGGGAACAACGCGGTGCTCAGCGCAATCAGCAGCGCTACCAGCAACAGGCTGTGGCGCACGCTTCGGTTGGCAGCGAACCCTGCAAAGATATTGCCCATGAAGCCGGCCACCCCGTAGAGCAGCAACAGTGAACCGATCGTGGGCCCATCGAAGCCCGCACTTTGCTTGAAGAACGGCGCTACGTAGGTATAGGCGGCAAAGTGCGCCATGCCTATCAGCAGCACCGCAATAAGGCCGACACGCGCCTGCGGGTTGATGAACAGCGCGGGCAAGTCACGCACGCGGATGGCCTGCTCCGGCATCAGCCGTGGCAGCAGGAACACCTGGGCCAACAGCACCGGCACGCCGACTAGTGCAGTGACCAGAAAGGTCATGCGCCAGCCCATCAAGCCACTCAGCCAGGTACCTACCGGTACGCCCACCACCGTGGCCAGTGTGACACCGGCCATGATGATCGAGTTGGCCTTGGCCACGCCCATGCCGTCAGGTGCCAGGCGGCCGCTCAGCGCGATGGCGGTTGCCCAGAAGCCGCCGATGCTCACGCCCAGCAGCACGCGGCCGAGCAGCAACAGGTGGAAGTTGCCGGCGAAGGCCACTATCGCGTTGGCCAGGATCATCACCAGCGTCAGGCCGATCAGCAGGTAACGACGGTCCAGCCCGCCGACCCCTACGGAAATGGCCGGTGCCGCCAGGGCGGCCATGATACCGGGCAAGGTCACCATCAGCCCGGCAAGGCCGGCACTGATGCCCAGGTCGTTGGCCACATCGTTGAGCACCCCCACCGGCAGGAATTCACTGGTCACCAGGGCGAATGCGCCAACGGCGACCGAAAGAATCGCCAACCACTGCTGGGTCAGGCTCTGTTGATTGTGCTCGGGCAGACCGCGAGGGGCCGGGCTGGCGCTTGGCATTGGGCAAAATTCCATTACAGGGCGCCTGGAACAGGCGCAAGGCGGGTGACATCAGGGGGGTGATTGTAAAGGGCTGGGTGGCAGAGCCGGAGGCACGCCAGTCGATAGTATTCATCAACGTGATCGATAGGTGGCGCCAACCCCGGCGCTCAGCCGCGCCCCGAACAGCCGCTAGACCGGGTTGGCAAGGATTACCCGGCCCGCCGCCGCGGGCCGGTTGATGAACAGCGCGTCGAGTGCACTGCTGCGCAGCCCTTTGAGGGCATTCCAGTGCGCCGATGTATGCACGTAGCGGGCTTGCAGCAGGCGCGCTTCGGCGGCGTCCAGCCCCAGCTGCTTCTGTTCGCCCAACGCGTAAGCATGCAGTTTGCGGCTTATGGCATGCAAGTCTTCAGGCACCTGGTGATGCGGGTCATTGCCCAGCGGCGCGAGGGGTACGCCGGCCCGCAGCGCCAATGCATGCATGATGCTCAGGTACACCCGCGACAGATGCCCCGCCACGTCTCGTGCCCGGCTCAGCGCCACATAGACCTGCTTCTGTTCCTCGCCCCGCGCGCCGCCAGGGACGGGGTGCTCCCAGGTCACCAGTTCCGGGGCCGGATCACCCAGTTTGCCAGCCAGGCCACCCTGCAAGGCGGCCACTTTGGCGTAGGCACCCGTGTGCTCGACACGCGTGGCCAACGGCACGTGCTGGGACTCGGGCTTGCACAGCAATACCTGCTCATGGGTCGTGTCCGGGTAGCCACCACCGATGTTCGAATGCACACCCGGCAACCGGATGTCGTGGCCACTGAGTACTAACGGGAAGTTATGCCGCTGCTCATCGGCAGCCACCAACTGCACCACCTGCCGGGCAATGCCGGCACTCAGGCCCAGGCGCAGGCCACCCAGGCGTTCATCAGCCGGGTCGAAGCCGCCTCGTAGCGGTGCGATGATGGCCGCCACCGTGTCGAACAGGCCGACGAAATTCACATTCACAGCGCAGTTCAGCGGTATCGCACCGCGATCATGCAACAGGTTGGCCAGGTGCCGCGCCGCTGCGGCGCCACGGCTGAAGCCAAACAGGTCGAACGCCACGCACTGCACGTTGGCGTGCGGGTGCTGCTGCCGCCACTGCGCCAACGCCCGGGCGATGTCGGCCAAGGTCTCCTCCACCCGCGCCTGCACCCCGCTACGGCCGCGGCCGGTTGCCGACGAATACGCATCGTCCGCCTCCCCGGCCTGGGTGCCGATACCGGCCACGTAAACTTTGAAGCACACTTGCAATGGTTCGCCCCGCAACGAATGCACCGGGTAGAGCGCGTGCAACAGGGCCACATTGGTCAGGGCGCTCTCGTAGCTCGCGCCCTTCCCGCCCTTGGGTGATGGCGCCAGCGCGTTGTGCTGGTTGTTACCCGTACCGTCGAAAAACACGCCAAAGCGCAGTGTGACTGGGCTGGTTGAGTCAAAGCTGGGGCTATCGGCCTTCATCATGGTCGCGCCTGCTCGCTGAAAAACACAAGCAAGCGCCGCCCGCCACCGCCCCACCATCAGCCAATGCCCCACCCTGGGCCGGACATTTCTGCAGTTGCCAGCGCACGGCCGCGGATAAATTTCCAAGCCGCCATTGGTCGCCGCCCCCCCGGATGGATTAAAGTATCAGCCCTTGCCAGGGCTGCTGCTATCAGCAGCCCGTGGCCCCCTACCAGGAACCGCCATCGATGGAACACCGTGAAGCGCTGATCGCGCTGCGCACCTTTCTCTCCACCCAGATCCTGGGCCAGGAAAAGCTGGTCGAGCGGCTGCTGATCGTCCTGCTCGCCGATGGCCACATGCTGGTAGAGGGCGCGCCGGGCCTGGCCAAGACCAAGGCCATCAAGGAACTGGCAGAGGGCATCGAGGCGCAGTTTCACCGCATCCAGTTCACCCCTGACCTGCTGCCGGCCGACATCACCGGCACAGAGATCTATCGCCCCGAAACCGGCAGCTTCGTGTTCCAGCAGGGGCCCATCTTCCATAACCTGGTGCTGGCCGACGAAATCAACCGGGCGCCGGCCAAGGTGCAGTCCGCCCTGCTCGAGGCCATGGCCGAGCGCCAGGTCAGCGTGGGCCGCAGCACCTACGACCTGTCGCCGCTGTTCCTGGTGATGGCCACGCAGAACCCGATCGAGCAGGAAGGCACCTACCCGCTGCCCGAAGCCCAGCTCGACCGGTTTCTGATGCACGTCAAGATCGGCTTCCCCGACGCTGCTGTAGAGCGCCGTATCCTGGCCCAGGCCCGCGGCGAAGCCCTGGGCGGCGAAACCAAGCCCGAGCGCCGGGTCAGCCAGCAGGCCATTTTTGCCGCACGCAAGGAAATCCTGGGCCTGTACATGGCTGATGCGGTGGAGGAGTACCTGGTGCAGCTGGTGATGGCCACCCGCACCCCGGCCAAGTTCGACACCGAGCTGGCCGACTGGATCGCCTACGGGGCCAGCCCGCGTGGCTCCATCTCCCTGGACCGCTGCGCCCGCGCCCACGCCTGGCTGGCCGGGCGTGACTTTGTCAGCCCCGAGGACATCCAGGCGGTGCTGTTCGATGTGCTGCGCCACCGCATCATCCTCTCGTTCGAGGCCGAGGCAGCGGGGATCGACCAGGACCGGGTGGTCCAGCGCATCCTCGACGTCGTCGCCGTCGCCTGACCCATGCCGCCCTCCCAGCTGGCCGAACCCGGCATCCGCATCGGCCTTGCCGAGCTGATCGACATGCGCCACCGCGTGCGCGAGATCCAGCTGTTTTCCAAGCCGGGCCAACGCAGCCCGCTGGTGGGCCTGCACCACTCCAAGCTGCGCGGGCGCGGCGTGGACTTCGACCAGGTGCGGGTCTACCAGGCAGGCGACGACGTGCGCAACATCGACTGGCGGGTTACCGCACGTACCCAGGAACCGCATACCAAACTGTTCCATGAGGAGCGCGAGCGGCCCATCTTCATTCTGGTCGAGCAAAGCCAACGGCTGTTCTTTGGCTCGGGGCTGATGTTCAAGTCGGTGCTGGCGGCTCAGGCAGCGGCACTGTTCGGTTGGGCGGCGCTGGGCCACAACGACCGGATCGGCGGCCTGGTGTTCGGCGACAACGACCCGCACGAAATCAAGCCCAGGCGCAGCAAGCAGAGCCTGCTGCAACTGCTCAACCGGCTGGCCAAGGTCAACCAGTCACTGCACACCGAGGGCGTTGCCCAGGCCGACAGCATGGGCCTGGCCCTGCGCCGTGCGCGCGAGGTGCTGCGCCCCGGCAGCCTGGCCATCGTGATCTGTGACGAGCGCTCGCTGACCCCTCAGTGCGAGCAGCACCTGGCCATGCTGTCGCGGCATTGCGATCTGCTGCTGATGCCGGTGTCAGACCCGCTCGACCATGCCCTGCCGGCCGCTGGCCTGCTGCGCTTTGCCCAGCGTGGCGCGCAACTGGAGCTCGACACCCTGGACGATGGCCTGCGCCTGGCCTACCGGCAGCAGGCAGAGGCCCGTATCGAACGCTGGGAGCTGATGGCGCAGAAGCTGCGGGTGCTGCTGATGCCGCTGAGCACCCAGAGCGAGATGATCGAGCAACTGCGTGAATACCTGAGCGCCCAACGCGGGGGGAGCAACCCGTGAACCCCCTGGACCAGTTGCAGCCACTGATCGCACCGGCCGCTGTAAGCCTGTGGCCACCGGCACCGGGCTGGTGGGTGTTGCTGGCGTTGCTGCCACTGACAGGCTGGGGCCTGTGGCGGGTGCGCCACTGGCGGCCGCGCAAGCGCCGCGTGGTGCGTGCCGAGCAACCCTTGGACCCGGCCCGTGTTGCCGCCCTCGACGAGCTGGCCCGCCTGGCGCGCCCTTACGACAACGCCCCGGCCGGTGCCTGGCTGCAGCAGCTCAATGCATTGCTCAAGCGCTTGTGCCGCAGCCACTACCCTTTCGCCAACAGTCATACGCTCAATGGCCGGCAATGGCTGGCGTTTCTCGACAACCGCTGCCCAGCGGCTGGCCTGACGCGCTGGATGGTGCTGGTAGAAGGCGCCTACAAGCCTGAGTGTCGGCTCGACGACAAGGCAATCGTCGGGCTCAGTCAGGCCGTCGAAACCTGGATCCGCAAACATGTTTGAGCTGGCCTGGCCGTGGGTCTTCGTGCTGTTGCCGCTGCCTTGGCTGGCACGGCTGCTGCTGCCGGCTGCCGACAGCGGCGAGCCGGTGCTGAAGGTGGGCTTCCTGCGCGAGCTGGAAGGCCTGGCCGGGCGCCGGGCGCGGCTGAACCTGCCCACCTGGCGCCACCAGGCACCCTTCATCATCATCTGGTCGCTGTTGCTGCTGGCGGCCGCACGCCCGCAATGGCTGGGCGAACCCGTGCCAGTGGCGGCCAGCGGTCGCGACTTGCTGGTAGCGGTGGACGTGTCGGGGTCGATGGACTTCCCCGACATGCAGTGGAAAAACGACGATATCAGCCGGCTGGACCTGGTGAAGGCGTTGATGGGCGACTTCTTGCAGGACCGCCGGGGCGATCGGGTTGGCCTGATCCTGTTTGGCAGCCAGGCGTACCTGCAAGCCCCGCTTACCTTCGACCGGCGCACCGTGCGCACCTTCCTTGACGAAGCGCAAATCGGCATCGCCGGCAAGAACACCGCGCTGGGCGACGCCATTGGCCTGGCGGTCAAGCGCCTGCGCCAGCGCCCCGCGCAAAGCCGGGTGCTGGTGCTGATCACCGACGGTGCCAACAACGGCGGGCAGATTCACCCGCTGACCGCTGCCCGGCTGGCCGCGCAGGAGGCCGTGCGTATCTACACCATCGGTATCGGTGCCAACCCGGACGCCACCGGCACGCCTGGCCTGCTCGGCCTCAACCCAAGCCTGGACCTGGATGAAGCCTCGCTGCGGGAAATCGCCGAGATTACCCACGGCGCGTATTTCCGCGCCCACGATGGCGCCGAGCTGAGCGCCATCGGCGATACCCTTGACCGCTTGGAACCGGTGGCCCAGCAGCCCACCCAGGCGCGTACGGCCAAGGCCTTGTATGCCTGGCCACTGGCGTTGGCGCTGCTACTGAGCGTGCTGCTGGTGGTGGCAGTGCAATGGCCCGACAACCTGTTGCAACGCCAGTTACGCAAGCCGCGCTTCCTGCAGCCGCACCCCGAATGGCGCCAGCGCCTCAAGCGCCTGCGCCTGAGGAAACCACGATGATCGAACTCTGGCCGCAATGGT
Organism: Pseudomonas sp. S36; assembly: GCF_016647875.1. Taxonomy (NCBI): domain Bacteria; kingdom Pseudomonadati; phylum Pseudomonadota; class Gammaproteobacteria; order Pseudomonadales; family Pseudomonadaceae; genus Pseudomonas; species Pseudomonas sp. S36. Next base: position 24,304 of record NZ_JACVVG010000033.1, read on the forward strand.
TGCGCCCCCTGTGGCTGTTGACCGTGCCTGTGCTGGCCTGGCTGCTGTTCAAGCTCTGGCACCGGCGCAAGCGCGCCGGGCGCTGGCAGATGATCCTGCCAGCGGCGTTCCATGGTGTGCTGCTGGGGGGTGGCAGTGGCAGCACCAGCAAGCTGCCATGGGTGGCCCTTGGCCTGGCCTGGACACTGGCGGTGCTGGCCCTGCTGGGCCCCAGTTGGCAACGCGTGGAAGAGAGCCGCCAGCGCCCCGCCGACCCGCTGGTGATCCTGCTGGAACTCACCCCGCAAATGCTCGCCGAGGACAGCCCGCCCAACCGCCTGGAGCAGGCTCGGCGCAAGGTGCTCGACCTGCTCGAGCACCGCCGCGACAGCCAGACTGCGCTGGTGGTCTATGCAGGTTCTGCGCACACCCTGGTGCCGCTGTCCGACGACCTGGCGACCACCCGCAACCTGCTTGAGGCCATCGACCCCTCGATCATGCCCAAGCCCGGCCAACGCGCTGACCTGGCCGTGCAGAAAGGCCTGGCATTACTGGCCCAGAGCGGCCTGGGCCAGGGGCGGCTGCTGTTGATCGGTTCGTCACTCAGCGCGGCAGAGCGCCAAGGTATCAGCCAGGCGCTGGGCCGCCAGGGGCCAAGCCTGCTGATGCTGGGGATTGGCAGCCGCGACGGCGCGCCCGTGCGGCAGGCCAACGGTGAGTATCTCAAGGACGATCAGGGGGGCATTCTGCTGCCCAGGCTGGACAACGCCGCGCTCAAGGGTTTTATCAGTGGTACCGGCGGGCGCTACCGGCATGCCCGTATCGACGACCTCGACCTGCGCGGCCTGGGGCTGTTCGACAACCCGCGTACGGCGCGCAACGAGGGGCAGACGTTGCAGTTGGACAGCTGGGCCGACCAGGGTTACTGGTTGCTCATCCCCCTGTTGCTGCTGGCGGCCTGCGCCGGGCGGCGCGGCTGGTTGTTCTGCCTGCCGTTGTTGCTGGCCGTGCCTCAGCCCAGCCACGCCTTCGAGTTCACCGACCTGTGGCTGCGGCCCGACCAGCAAGGCCAGCACCTGCTTGAGCAAAACCGCCCGGCCAGCGCCGCACGCCACTTCCAGAACCCGCAATGGCGCGGCATGGCGCTGTACCAGGCCGGTGACTATGCAGGGGCCGCCGAGGCATTTTCCCAGGGGGATACAGCTGCCGACCACTACAACCGCGGCAACGCCTTGGCACGCAGCGGTGAACTGGAAGCCGCCCTGGATGCCTATGAACAGGCACTGGACCGCCAGCCAGACTTGCAGGCAGCGCTGGCTAACCAGGCGCTGGTCGAGCAAATGCTGCAACAGCGCCAGGGCAAGGCCGAAGAACAGCCCGCCAGCGGCGAGGCCCAAGGCACGCCCGGCCGGGAAACCGACGGCAACAGCAGCTCGGCCAGCAGCCAGGCCGAGGGCACACCCGGCAACGACCCACAGGCAGGCGCAGACAACAGCGGGGACAGCAGCGACAATAGCCAGGCCAGCCCGGGCAACCAGGCCGGCGACGATGACAGCGTCGTCCAGCCCCCACAGCGCCCGGCATCCAATGCACTGGACGCCGAGCAGCGTCAGGCGTTGGAACAATGGCTGCGGGAAATCCCGGACAACCCGGCGCAGCTGCTGCGGCGCAAATTCTGGTATGAACAGCAATTGCATCAGGAAACCCCAACACAATGAGTCGCTACGGCGTCTTTCTCCTCAGTCTGCTGTGGGCCGTGCTGGCCCATGCCGAACCCTCGCTGACCGCCAGCGTCGACCGCAGCCGCCTGGAGGCCGGTGAAAGCCTTGAGCTGACGCTGGAAAGCCAGGATGTGACCGAGTTCGGCAAACCGGACCTGCGTGCCCTCGAGGGCGACTTCGACGTGCGCAGCACCCGCCAGCTCAACAGCCTGCACAGCCTGGACGGTGAAACCCGGGCCAGCACCCGCTGGATCATCACCCTGCTGCCGCGGCGCAGCGGCAGCCTGCGCATCCCGGCCCTGCAGCTGGGCCAGTCGTACAGCCAACCCATCGACCTGCAGGTGCTGCAAGCCGATGCCAGCCGCCAGGACAACGCCCAGGTATTCATCGAGGCCACGCTCGACGCCCCCGACGTGTACGTGCAGGCCCAAGCGGTGCTGACGCTGCGCATCTACCACTCCGTAGCCCTGTACGACGACAGCAGCCTCAGCCCGCTGCAACTGGACAACGCCAAGGTGGAACCGCTGGGTGAATCGCGCACCTACGAGAAGGAAATCAACGGCGTCAGGCACGGTGTGATCGAAACGCGCTACGCAGTGTACGCCCAGCAAAGCGGCACCCTGGCTATCCCGTCACTGACCTTCACCGCCACTGCAGCGGCCAGTAACGAAGAGGCGCAGCCAACCAGCGGTGCGCGCACTGGCCGCCAGGTGCAGGTCAGCTCGCTGCCTCTGCGCCTGAATGTGCGGGCCATCCCGCCCGGCTGGCCTGCTGACAAGCCCTGGCTGCCGGCGCGTGGCCTGAGCCTGGAAGAGCGCTGGAGCCCGGACCCCGGCAGCCAGCAGGTGCAGATTGGCGACTCGCTGACCCGCAACGTGACGCTGCGCGCCGAAGGGTTGTCCAGCACCCAACTGCCGCCCCTGCCGGCTACCGAAGCCCCTGGCCTGCGGCGCTACCCCGACCAGCCCCTGCTGCGCAACGAAGTCAGCGAGCGCGGCATGACGGCCACCCGGGAGGAGCGCGAAGCGCTAGTCCCCACCCACAGCGGCGCGCTGGCCCTGCCTGCGCTGGAAGTCACCTGGTGGAATACCCGCGAGGATCACCTGGAGCACAGCAGCCTGCCGGCGCGGGCGATCACCGTGCTGGACAACCCGGCACTTACCGCCGAAACGCCGGTTGGCGACAACCGCAGCGCCAGCAACCCGTCGTGGCCCTGGCAACTGGCAACGATGGTGTTCGCCCTCACCACCCTGCTGGGGTTTACCCTGTGGTGGCGCGCCCGGTCGCAGCCTGCCGTGCTGCGCACCGCGCAGGCAGGCCCCAGCCCGCGCACCTTGCTGGACGACCTCAAGCGCGCGTGCCTTGCCAACGACCCCCAGGCCACCCGCCAGGCCTTGGATGCATGGGCCCGCCAACAGCCAGAAACCCTGGCCGAGATGGCCGCGCGCTTCGTGCCCCTGTCGGACGCGCTGGATGGCCTGAATGGCGCGTTGTACAGTGAGAGCGGCCAGCATTGGCAGGGTGAAGACTTGTGGCGCGCAATCGGCACCATACCGCCAGCCGAACACGTGTTGTTGCCAACCACCGACACCGGCAGCCTCCCGCCCCTCTACCCCAAATAACGCCCCACGCTCTGCCACGGGGTACCTGGCATGGCAGCAGGTAGCTCGCGATGGGTTACCATACGCCCCACTCCCAAAGCCAAGCCCCAACGCTTGCTCGACTCGACACCAACAGGTCACCCATGCGTCTGTTTCACACCTCCGACTGGCACCTGGGCCAAAGCCTGCACGGCCAGGAACGCGACTTCGAACACGCCTGTTTCCTTGACTGGCTGCTCGGCCAACTCCAACTGCGTCAGCCCGACGCGCTGCTGATTGCCGGCGATATCTTCGACACCGTCAACCCGCCGGTCAAAGCCCAGGAGCGGCTGTACGACTTCATCGTCAATGCCCATGAGCAACAGCCCAAACTGGACATCGTGATGATCGCCGGCAACCACGATTCCGGCTCGCGCATCGAGCTGCCTGCGGCGCTGATGCGCCGCCTGCGTACCCACGCCCTGGGCCGCGTGCACTGGCTGGATGAAGGCCAGCTGGATGCCGAGCGGCTACTCATCCCGTTGACCAACAGCCGTGGCAAGGTCACGGCATGGTGCCTGGCCCTGCCCTTCCTGCGCCCGGCCGAAGTCACCGGCCTGCAATTGGGCGACGATTACCTGCAGGGCATCACCCAGGTGCACCAGCAGCTGATCGCCGCAGCCCAGGCCAGGCGCCGCAAGGATCAGGCGCTCATCGCCATCAGCCATGCGCACATGGCCGGCGGCGCGGTGTCGGAAGACTCCGAACGCAGCCTGATCATCGGCAATGCCGAAGCGCTGCCAGCCAGGCTGTTCGACAAAGCGATCAGCTACGTGGCGCTGGGCCATCTGCACAAACCACAAAAGGTCAACCGCGAAGACCGCATCCGCTACAGCGGCTCGCCCATCCCCTTGTCGTTTGCCGAGGTCAACTACCCCCATCAGGTGCTGGAAGTGGAGCTGGACGGTGCCGCGCTGGTCAGTGTGGAGCCGCGCCCGGTGCCACGTGCCGTGGCCTTGCAACGCCTGGGCCCGGCGCCGCTGGGCGAAGTGCTGGCGCAGTTGGCCGACCTGCCGGTCATCGACCTGCTGGATGACCCCAACCGCAAGCCCTGGCTTGAAGTGCGCGTTGTGCTGGACGAGCCGCAACCCGACCTGCGCCAGCAGATAGAGGCCGCGCTTGAAGGCAAGGCTGTGCGGCTGATCCGCATCGGCGTCGAATACGCCGGGCGCCACCAGGCCGATGACGACGAACAGGCCTTTGTCGAACTGGCCCAGATGACCCCGCACGACCTGTTTGGCCGCGCCTGGGAACAGGCCTACGGCCAGCCTGCCGACGAGCAGGCGCTGGCCGACTTCGCCCTGTTGCTGCAAGACGTGCTGCAGGAAGAGGAACAGCCATGAAAATTCTCGCCATTCGTTTGAAGAACCTCGCCTCGCTGGCAGGCCCCGTGGACATCGACTTCACGCGCGAACCTTTGGCCAGCGCCGGCCTGTTCGCCATCACCGGGCCAACCGGCGCCGGCAAGAGCACCTTGCTCGATGCCCTGTGCCTGGCGTTGTTCGGCACGGTGCCACGGCTGAACGACATTGGCCGTGAAGCCAAGGTGCCCGATACAGACGGTGAAATACCCACCTCCGACCCGCGCAACCTGCTGCGCCGGGGCACCGGTAGCGGCTTTGCAGAGGTTGACTTCGTCGGCATCGACGGGCGTCGCTACCGCGCCCGCTGGGAAGCCAACCGCGCCCGCGACAAGGCCAACGGCAAGTTGCAACTCAGCCGCCAGAGCTTCTACGACCTCGACAGCGAGCAGGTGCTGGCCAGCGCCAAGAATGAGTACAAAGCCTTGGTAGAGGCACGCCTGGGGTTGAATTTCGAGCAGTTCACCCGGGCGGTGATGCTGGCCCAAAGCGAATTCGGCGCCTTCCTCAAAGCCGACGACCGTGAGCGCAGCGAACTGCTGGAGAAGCTCACCAACACGGCTATTTATACTCGCCTGGGCCAACGCGCATTCAGCAAGGCACGCGAAGCTGGCGATGCCCATAATGCGCTGAAGGAGCGTGCCAGCCACCTCCTGCCTCTGGCTGCCGAAGCACGGGCAGCGCTCGACCAACACCTGCAGCAGGCGCAGCAACAGCTCAAGGCCGATCAGGCTGCCGAGCGGCAACTGGAACAGCAACGCACCTGGCTGCATGAGCAACAGCAGCTGCAAACGCAGTTGACTGAAGCCAGTAGCGCACTACAGGCCGCCGAGCAGCAGTGGCAGCAACTGGCCGATGCCCGGCTGGACCTGCAGCGCCTGCAACGCCTGGCCCCGCAACGCCATGCGTTCATCCGCCGGCAGGCCTTGAGCGCACAGGTGGCGTCGATGGCGTCGAAAATCGACCAGCAACAGCAGCAGGACGCGCAACTGCAGCGTGATGCCGCTGCACTCGAACAAACACTCGCCGCAGCAGCCAAGGCCTTGGTCGATAGCCAGGCCCATTACAGCGAAAGCACCCCGCGCTTGCGCCAGGCCTTTGCCGCCCAGGACACGGTGGCAAGGCTTGAACAAGAACTGGCAGCGCAGCATGCCGCCCAGCTGCAGGCCGACCAAGAAGTCACCCAGGGCCAGGCGCAAATTCAGCAACTGCAGGCCAACCAGCAGCGCAGCGAGCAGAACCTGGCGCAGATCGATACCGCGCTTTCCAGCAGCCAGCACCTGGCTGAGCTGGCACAAGCCTGGCAAGCCTACCTGCCCCAGTTGAAGCAAGTGATGCTGGTGGGGGGCCGGTTGGCCAAGGGCCGCGAAGAGCTGCCGGGGCTGCAGGCCCAGGCCAGCCAGGCCACCGCCCAGTGGCAGGCCAAGCGTGATGCGTTCGAACTGCTGTTCCGCGAAGCCAATGCCGAACCCCAAGCACTGGCCGAACAAGTGGACCTGTTGAGCGGCATGCTGCAGGACAACCGCAAACAGCACCGGGCCGTCGAGGAGCTGTCACGCCTGCATGCCCGCGAGCACGAGCTGCGCCAGCAACTGGACACCACCCGCCAGCGCCAGCAGCAGGCCATGCAGCAGCGCCAGCAACTGATTGCCCAAGGCACCGCCGCCAAGGCTGAACTGGACGCCGCGCAACAGGCGCTTACCCTGACCCGCCAATTGCTGGAGCGCCAGCGCCTGGCCCGTAACACCAGCGTCGAGGAACTGCGCAGCCAGTTGCACGAGGGCGAGCCGTGCCCCGTGTGTGGCAGCGCCGAGCACCCGTTCCACCAGCCCGACGCCTTGCTGCAGAGCCTGGACCTTAACGACCAGGCAGAGCAGCAAAACGCCCAGCAACAGGTCGATACCCTTGGCGCCCAACTGGTAGAGCTGCGCACCCAACTGGGCGTCATCAACGCCCAGCTCAAGGAGCTGCACCAGCAGCAACAGCAGCTGACCGAACACTTGCAGCCACTGCAGGCGCAGGTGCAGTCTCACAGCCTGTGGCACGCACTCGCCCCCCAGGACGATCAGGCCCGCGGCACCTGGCTCGACGGCCAACTGCGTCGCCTCACCGACGAGATTGACCGCGACGAAAAGCGCCAACGTGCCCTGCTCGCCCTGCAAAAGGATGCAGCGCAGCTGACCCAGCAGCTACACGCCGCTCAAGAAGCCCAGCAACAGGCACAGCGCCACCTGGCCGAGCAGCACCAGGCACTGGCCACTGACCAGCAGCAGCTGGAGCAAGGGCTGGGCGACCTGGCCAGCGTGCTGCCAACCAGCACTGTGAAGGCCCTGCAGGAAGACCCCGCCAATGCCTTCCTCGCCCTCGACCAGCAGATTGCCCAGCGCCTGGAGCAGGTCGAACGGCGCAAGGACGAACAGCAGGACCTGCAAACCCGTCAGGCCGAACTCGACAAGCTGAACGGCCAGCAGCAAACGCGCATTGTGAGCCTGCAGCAGCAACAGCAGAAACTCGCCAGCCTGGATGCGCAGCGCCAGCAAGCCCAGGCATCGCTGATTGAATTGCTAGCCTCCCACACCAGCGCTGAAGCCTGGCAGCAGCACATGGAAACCGCGGTGGAGCACGCCCGGGCGCTGGAGGCCGAAACCGCCCAGCGCCTGCAGGCCCTGCGCACACAAGGCGTGCAGCTGGCCAGCGAACTCGGCGCCAACACTCAACAGCACCAGGCCCTCGAGGCGGAAACCCAGGCGTTGCAAACGCAGGTCGAGCAGTGGCGCGGTGCCCATCCCGAGCTGGACGACAGCGGGCTGGAACGGCTACTGGGGATGGACGATGGGCAAGTCGATGCCTTGCGCACCCGTTTGCAGGCCTCTGAGAAGGCCGTTGAGCAGGGCCGTGTGCTCCAGCAGGAACGCCAACAGCGCCTGCAACAGCATGCCGCGCAGATGGCGGTGGACAGCTCTGCCGAGGCGCTTGAACAGGCCTTGAGCGACGTGCAACAGCGTTTGGCCAGCCACGAACAGCAGTGCGCCGAACTGCGCGGGCAACAGGCCGATGACCAACGCCGCCAAGAGGCCCACCAGGCGCTGGCCGGGCAGATCGAGCAGGCCCGCCAGCAGTGGCAACGCTGGGCCCGGCTCAGCAGCCTGATCGGCTCGGCGTCCGGCGACGTATTCCGCAAGATCGCCCAGGGCTACAACCTCGACCTGCTGCTGCACCATGCCAATGCCCAGCTACGCCAGTTGGCACGTCGCTACCGGCTCAAGCGTGGTGGCAGCGCGCTGGGCCTGCTGGTACTTGACACCGAGATGGGTGATGAGCTGCGCTCGGTGCATTCGCTGTCAGGCGGGGAAACGTTCCTGGTGTCGCTGGCCCTGGCCCTGGGGCTGGCGTCGATGGCGTCCAGCACCTTGCGTATCGAATCGCTGTTCATCGATGAGGGCTTTGGCAGCCTCGACCCTGAGTCCCTGCAACTGGCCATGGATGCCCTCGATGGCCTGCAGGCCCAAGGCCGCAAGGTGGCGGTCATTTCCCATGTGCAGGAAATGCACGAGCGCATCCCGGTGCAGATCCAGGTTCGCCGCCAAGGCAATGGCCTCAGCGACGTAGAAGTGTGCGGCTAACGGCTAGGGAATGAACTTCAGGTCCGAGGGCGCGGGCTGGTGCAGTGTCTGCACCGCCTCGCCCAGCTTGCCGCTGAGCGGGTCGCGGTGCAGCACCACGATCTCGTTGCTTTTCTGGTTGGCGACCAGCAGGAAATTGCCGCTGGGGTCCAGGGTGAATTCACGGGGGTGGTCACCCTCTACGGAGCGGCGCTGCAACAGCGCCAGCCGACCATCATCCTTGCCCACCGCAAACACCACTATCTGGTTCACCGTGCCGCGATTGCTGACGTACAGGAACCGACCGTCGGCTGACAGGTGCAAACCGCCAGCGGCCTTCGCTGCTGCCTCAGGCCGCTCGGTCAATGGCAGGCGCTGGCGTTCCACCAGCGCGCCTTTTTGCACATCGAACACCACCACCTCGGCGCTCATCTCCAGCGTCAGGTAGGCATGGCTGCCCTTGGCATCGAATACCAGGTGACGGGGGCCGCTGCCGGGTGGCAAGGCAGCTGCCGGGGGAATGGCGGGGGTCAAGGGGTGGCCCTGGCTGGCGCCGTCGTAGCGGTAGATGAACACCTTGTCTGCGCCCAGGTCACTGGCATACACATGCTGGCCATCCGGTGATGGAACCATGGCATGCACATGGGCACCGGCCTGGCGTTCGGGGTTGACGCCACTGGGCACGTGCCGCTCCTGCTGCACCGCAGGCCCGAGCTTGCCGTGCTTGTCTACAGGGAGCACCACCAGGCTGCCGCCGGTTTCGGCGCTGACGGAGTAATTGCCCACGAACAGGTAGCGCTGGTCCTGGCTGAGGCTGGCGTGGGTGGGCTCGTCACCCAGGCTGGAAACCTGGTTGATGAAGGTGATGGCGCCGTCGCTGCCAACGGCAAAACTGCTCACATGGCCTTGGGGCGTTTCATTGACCGCGAACAGTTGCCGGTTGTCTTCCGAGAGCACCAGCCATGACGGGCTGACGCTCTCCACCACCTGCAGCGGCGCGGGGGTAATCCTGCCGGTGGTGGTATCGAATGCGTAGCGGTAGATGCCCTTGCTGGGGCTGTCGGTGTAGCTGCCCACCAGCAGCGTAGCCGCCTGGGCATTGAGGACTACGGGCATGAGGCTAGCGGTCAGCAGTGTCTTCCAGGTCCGGTTCATGGTCGTCTTCATCCGGTGCGCGAAATGCATCCAGGCAGGTAAGCCGATGCTCAGTTTCGGCAGCAGCGATACACCAGTCGTTCCCTTCACGGGAGGCTGCGGCCACCTGATCGGCGGTGAACACCCAGCGACGGAGCTGGCGGCCATCCATGCATTCGATGGTCAGGCCGTTTTCATCGCAGGTGAAGTCGAAGGCATGCAGCCCATCGATGAGAATCATGTCACAAGAGGTCAAGGCGGTTGCGAGAGCAGACATGGGAGGCACCGGGGTAAAGGGGTCTGGATTATAGCGCCAGGGCGTTGCTGTTTTCTCAACGGTCGGCTCTGGCGTTTCGGGGGTTTCGCCATGCGCTAGATCGCCGTCAAATGCTCGTACAGGATCGTCGCGCCGATCAGCATCAGTACAGCGCCGCCGATGACTTCAGCGCGCTTGCCCACAACCGCACCCAGTGCTCGCCCTAGCATCACGCCAATGGTGACCATGGTGGTGGTCGCGAGGCCTATTGCAGCCGCCGCAACCAGGATGTTCACGTCAACGAAGGCAAGGCCAATACCCACAGCAAGGGCATCAATACTGGTAGCCAAAGCCGTCGCAGCCAACAACCAGAAAGAATGCTGAACCGGCTTCTCAACTTCAGCCTCCTCCGGCTTCACGCCGTTGTAAACCATATGTAGACCCAACGCGATCAACAGCCCGAACGCAATCCAGTGGTCCCAGGCCTCAACATAGGCACTGGCAGCCTGACCCAGAAACCAACCCACCACAGGCGTAACAGCTTCGATTGCGCCAAAAATAACGCCTGTCCGAAGTGCTTCTGAAAATTTAGGTTTCTGGAGGACGGACCCTTTGCCGATCGCCGCTGCAAAAGCATCTGTCGACATGGCAAAGGCAAGGAAAACGAGGGAGAGAGGGCTCAATGCAAACTCCAGCCGGGCATAAGACAAACGACATCGGCCCTGCGCGCCCGACTCACTACGCAGGGTTGTCGTTGGTCTCACCAGTCCGGATGGATGCCTTGACCACGGCGATTGCCGAGAATGTTGACCAAGGCGCCTTCGAAAGCTCGAAAGCAGGCTACTCCCCAAAGAAGCGAGAGAGGTTATGGATACACCTATGAAAATTTCGTGAAAAGACCGAAAAAAAAAGCCTCATTGCGTACGTCACGGCGGCACGTTGAAATTCGCACAGGGTAACCCTTTTCATTGCCTCCATAGAAACGATGCCGCTGGTCAACTTCCCTGCATTGAAGTGCGTTGTGAAGTGTGTAACCGCATATTAATTTTTACATATCCTTCACTTCCCCCTCTTTAGCCTCGCGCCTCAATCAATAACGGGGGGTTCACCGTGCGTAACCTGTGTCTATTTACTGCAGTTCTTGGCATTACCCAGGTCGCACAGGCCGACACTTTGTGTGCTACCGCCGAAAAATCCACCTGGAAGTCTGAGTCCGACTTTAGACGATCAATCAAGCAGAGCGGCTACCGCATCACTAAATTTCGCGTGACGGAGGGCAACTGTTACGAAATCTACGGGTTTGACACAGAGGGCAAACGGGTGGAGCTGTATTTCCACCCGATCACCTTTGCCTTGGTCAAGGCTGAGCCAGTTCCCCAGCGGTGAGATACACGCGATGAGCCTTCTAAAAAAAACCGTCTACCTGTCTGTAGTCGTCACCGTTTTTGGGTTCGCTTTGAGCAAGGCACCCACTGTCAAGGTCGCTGACTTCTCGGTGATTAACGCACACGCGACCAATGTCGAATCAGCCCCGGACGTGAAACACCGCTTCGCCTCGGCTGACATGACGGCCTTCGTCCACTCTGCCTCCATTACTGCACTGCCAAACGGCGGGGCAATTGCGGCATGGTTCGCAGGAAGCCGGGAAGGCGCAGCAGATGTGCAAATCCGTGCTTCCCAGTTCGACCCTCGCGCTGATGAATGGAGCCAGGAGCGGGTACTGGCCACCCGGATAGGTACGCAAACAGCCGTCCGCAAGCATGTTCGTAAACTCGGGAACCCGGTGATTGCGCTTTCACCGAACAATCGGTTGTGGCTTTTCTATGTCTCCGTCTCAGTCGGTGGTTGGGCCGGAAGCGCCGTTAATGTCATGTACTCCGACGATCTAGGCACGACCTGGACTGCACCTCGCCAGCTGGTAACCACGCCCTTTTTCAACCTGAGCACCCTCGTGCGGAGTACACCGGTATTTCATACGGATGGCTCTATCGGCTTGCCGATCTATCACGAGTTCATGGGTAAATTCGCTGAATACCTGTACTTGAACTCGAATGGCGAAGTCGTCGACAAGTTTCGCATCAGCAAGGGCAAGCATTCGCTCCAGCCAACGATCGTGGCTCAAAATGGCCGCGAAGCCGTCGCTCTACTCCGCTACGCCGGGGAGCGATATCACCGTGTTCTCGCAAGCCGTACCACTGACTCGGGTCGCCATTGGACCGAGCCCCAGCCGGTTGAGCCAAGTAATCCCAACTCTTCACTTGCGGCTGTCGGCCGCGACAATGGCAAGCTCCTGGTAGCGATGAACGACCTGGAGGATGGGCGTTTCCGTCTCACACTTTATGAGACCGATAAGGAAATGCGTGACTGGACGCTCATTTCCCACGTTGATGAGTCCCCCGACCCTTGGGGTGATCCCATCGACCAAACCGCCTTCCACGCAAAGATTGGTGAGGCCTGGGCGGCGCGGGGCTCAACATTACCCCAGACCAAACACGCGATGTTGTCACGTGTCAGCGAGCGTATGTGTGAGTCCGGAAAGTGCCGATTCGAGTATGAGTACCCGTACTTCACGCGCGACACATCAGGGCGCTACCACCTGGTGTATTCCTGGAACGACACATTCATCAAGCACGTCAGCTTCAGTGACGCCTGGGTGGAGGGCAAAAAATGATCATCGACCTGATTCAAGCACACGTGGCGCTGGCAGCCCTTCTATTTCTTGTGCTCGCTCCCTTTGGCACCGGCGTTTATTTACAAGGTTGTAAACTGGCGCTGGCCGTCACGCTCACCTTTGTGCCAGTGGGCGAACTAACACTCACCGAGGCCGTGCGGAGCCTTACGCATGACGTATCCGTCAGCTTCGTTGTGATGGTCTGTTTTTATTGCCTGAAAAAGCTCGGGCTCATTGATATTGCTCCAGCCGATCATCGCCACCTGCTCTGGGTTATAGGCGCAGGGGCCATGCTGCTCTACCCAGCTTCTCTCGGCCTGAGCTACCTCGATCCCTATCGTTGGGGTTACGAGCCTGCAGGGCTGATGCTGGCGACAGGCGCGATTGCACTGTATTTCCTCCACAGCGGCAATATGTTCGGGGCCACGGTATTGACGCTCCCTGCCTTGGTCTATTGCCTGGACTTGGGCACGACAGAAAACTACTGGAACTATTTGATTGATCCAGCACTGGTAATGCTTGCGCTACTGTACGGCTTACGCTCACTCGCACGGTTTTCAGTCCACCGTATCCGCATCATCGCCACGCCAACGCTTGCTACTCACACGGCCTCCGCCGAATCTACCGAGACGCCTCGATGAACTGGACTCACTCAAGGCGACTCCGTTATCTAGCCGGTGTAGTCGCGGTTCTATTTACCCTCTTCATTGCCCTGCGCCTGGTGTTCCTACTGGGGTTCTCTGGCGTACCCCTGCAGGAAATACTGAGCCGCAACGACATCCTGTTTACCACAGGCATCGGGTTGCGATTTGATCTTCGGCTTGCGTTGCTGGTGACCGCTCCACTGGCCCTGTTGGCGTGGGCCCCAAAAATAAACCTGGTGACTAACAGCACCGCAATTACACTATCCAATGCCTACCTGGCGCTGGCCGTTTCACTGGTACTGCTGGTTTACATTATTGATTTTGGTCATTACGCCTACCTTGGCGTCCGGATCAATGCCACCGTATTACGCTATTTCGAAGACGCAAAGACTGCTTCGGAGATGGTTTGGCAGACGTACCCTGTTGTATGGATTTGCCTCGGCTGGCTGTGCGCGATAATGGCCACGCTGGCGGCCGTCAGGTGGGTCGAAAGGCGCACCCTTCGCTCACCCTCAATCCCCATCTCCAGGGGGGCGATAGCGTTTGGAACAGCCATCGTTTTAAGTGTCACGCTCTTGGGGTTGGTGGGCCGTTTAGAGAACCTCAATATCAAAAACCCGGTGCCTCTACGCTGGAGCGATGCGTTTTACACGGGCAATGCTCAAATCGCTGCAACGGGATTGAACCCTGTTCTATTTCTTTACGATACCCTTCGGGTTGACCGTGTCTCCTACGATGAAGAAGAGGCACGGCGCCATTACCCAGCAATCGCAAACTATCTGGGGGTCACGAAACCTGACCCCGTCACTTTGAACTATCAACGCGAGCATTCAGCGCATCCGTCAGTTTTTACCACCCACAAGACACCTAACGTCGTATTTGTCATGCTTGAATCATTGGGCACCAGTGCGGTGGGTGCTTATGGCAACCCGCTCAACCCAACCCCAAACCTCGACCGCATCGCCAGCCAAGGTCTGTTTTTTCGCCATTTCTACGTCCCCGTGACAGGCACGGCAAAAACCGTGTGGGCAAGTATTACTGGCGTACCTGATGTGACGAGGGAGCAGACTGCAACCCGTAACCCGCTCATCTCCAAGCAGCACAGCCTGCTCAACGCATTGGCGGGTTACGAAAAATATTACATGATCGGTGGTAACGCAGGCTGGGCCAACATCAATGCTGTCGTACAACAGAGCGTGGACGGCATTCACCTCTACGACGAGCCCGACTGGCGGTCTCCGCGTATCGATGTATGGGGGATTTCCGACCTGAACTTCTTCAAAGAAAGTACAGCAATCCTTGGCGAGCACCGTGACGACCAGCCCTTCTTCGCGTTCCTGCAAACCTCTGGGAACCACAGACCCTTTACGATCCCAAAAGAGAACGATGGCTTCGAGCCGCTTGATCTGCCGCTTGAGGTGGTGCAGCACGCAGGCTCACGCAGCGTAGCGCAGTTCAACGCGGTTCGTCTTCTGGACTTCAACATTGGCAAGTTGTTGGAGATGGCAGAGAACGAAGGGTTCTTGAAGAACACTATTTTTGTATTTTTCGGGGACCACAACACGCGCATCAGCCAGATTCCGCACATGGCCCCGGCCTTCGAGCAGCTTGGCCTTGAAAGCAACAATGTGCCCATGATCATCTACGCGCCCGGCCTCGTTGAACCTGGAAACGTCGACGAGGCCGCCGGCCTGGTTGATTTGCTGCCCACCGTGCTGGGGATGCTTGGAAAACCGTACATGAACAACGGCATGGGGCGGGACTTGATGCAACCTGCCCCCGAAGGCGAACGTGTGGTACCTCTGGTGCTTCAAGAAGGTACTTTCCCGGTTATCGGAGGCGTTACCAAGCGGTTTCTACTGCAAATGCAGCACGACGGCAGCTCACCGACACTTCACGACCTCTACTCACCAACGCCTTTGGACAACGTAGCCGGCCAACACCCAGAAGCGTTCAGCCGCCTCACTGAACTCACGCGTGCCATGCACGAAACCTCAAGGGTGATGCTCTACCGTAACGTTCGGCCATAAAGTGGCCGGCACGCTGTTCGGCCAGTTGGCTACAGGAAGGCGCGACCTGGATCCACCCAGCATGTCAGTGAGCGAAAATTGACCCCCCGGCCTTGCCTGCCATTTTTTCGGGTTTTATCAGGAACCGCGCCAGGGCGGGCAGTAGCCAAAGGGCGCCAAACATGTTCCACAGCAACATGAAGGTCAGCATCAGGCCCATGTCTGCCTGGAACTTGATGGCAGAGAAGATCCAGGTACACACACCGATGGCCAGGCACAAACCGGTGAACAGCACCGCCTTGCCAGTGGAGCGCAGGGTCTGGTAGTACGCCTCTTGCAGCGGCAGGCCGGCCCGCAGGAAGCTCTCCAGGCGGCTGTAGATGTAGATGCCGTAGTCCACGCCAATACCTACACCCAGCGCCACCACCGGCAAGGTGGCGACCTTTACACCAATGCCCATGTACGCCATCAACGCATTGCCCAGCACAGAGGTGAGTACCAGCGGCAACACGATGCACAAGGTGGCGGCAAACGAACGGAACGTGATCAGGCACATGATGGCCACACAGATGTACACCAGCACCAGGATGGTCAGCTCGGCCGACTTGATCACCTCATTGGTCGCGGCCTCGATGCCGGCATTGCCCGCCGCCAGCAGGAACTGCAGGCCCTCCTTGTCGTGGCTTTCGGCAAACGCCTTGGCGGCCGCGGTGACCCGTTCCAGGGTTTCGGCCTTGTGGTCGTTGAGGAACACCAGCACAGGCGCCAGCGAACAGTCGCCGTTGTACAGCCCGTCTGCACGGGCGATGGAGTTGTTGAGCACATCCGGGTTGCGCGAGAGGGTTTCCCATTTCAGGCTGCCCTCGTTCATGCCCTTGATCACCTGCTTGGACACGGTCACCAGGGAGATGGCCGATTGCACACCCGGGGTGTTTTCCATCGTCCACATCAATTCGTCGATGGGCGCCAGGGTCGAGTAAACCGAGCAGTGCTCTGGCGGCGTCTTGACCATGATTACCAGCACGTCGGAACTGGTGGAATAGTTGCTGATGATGAAGTGGTTGTCCTGGTTGTAGCGCGAGTCGGGGCGCAATTCTGGCGCGCCCTGGTCGAGGTCACCGATTTTCAGGTTCTGGCTGTACCACAGCCCGCCGCCGAAGGCCAACAGCGCCAGGCCCACGGATACCGGCGCCACCTTGGCGTTGGCGAAGTTCGACAACAGCCGCCAGAACGGGTGTTCACGGGTAGCGTCCCGTTTGCTGCGCTCGATGGCTTTCTTGCTGATACCCACGTAGGAGATGGCTACCGGCAGCAGGATCAGGTTGGTGAACACGATCACCGCCACGCCGATGGACGCGCCAATGGCCAGCTCGCGGATGACGCCGATATCGATGATCAGCAAAGTGATGAAGCCCACGGCATCGGCCAGAATGGCGATCATCCCGGGCAGGAACAATTGCCGGAAGGTGCGCCGCGCCGCCGTGAGGGCATTGTCGGCGTCGCTGGACTGCAGGGCGATGCCGTTGATTTTCTGCACCCCGTGGGAGATGCCGATGGCGAAGATCAGGAACGGCACCAGCATCGAATAAGGGTCCAGGCCAAAACCCACTGCATGCATCAGGCCGAGCTGCCAGACCACCGCCACCAAGGTAGTGACAAGCACGGCAATGGTGCTGCGGATGCACCAGGTGAACCAGTACAGCAGTACCCAGGTGATCGCCAACGCCACACCAAAGAACATGACCACCATCACCAGCCCATCGATCAGGTCGCCGACTTTCTTGGCGAAGCCGACGATGTGAATCTTCACATTGGGGTTCTGGGCCTGGAACTTGTCGCGGATCTTTTCTTCAAGCTGGTGCGAGAACTGCTGGTAGTCGAGCTTGACCTGGCGGCCCGGGTCCTGCGGGTCCGGGTAGCTTTCGAGCAAGGGCACGTCGACGATACTCGACCTGAAGTTGTTGCCCACCAGCCGACCAACCTGCCCGGAGCGCAGCACGTTGTCGCGCAGTGTATCGAGGCTGGCCTGCGAGCCGTCGTAGGTATTGGGGATCACTTCGCCACCGGAGAAGCCCTCTTCGGTGACCTCACTCCAGCGCACGCTGGGGCTCCACAAAGACTTGAGCCCGGCACGGTCGACACCCGGCAGGTAGAACACTTCGTCATGGATCTGCCGCAAGGTCTCCATGTAGGCCTTGTCAAAAATGTCACCCTCGACCGCCTCCACGGAAATCCGCACGGTGTTACCCAGGTTCGCCAGGTCGTTGCGGTGTTCCATCATCTGCTCGATGAATGGGTGCTGCAGCGGGATCATCTTTTCGAAACTGGTGGACGGGCGGATCTGCGTGGCCTGCCAGAACAGCAGGATGCTGACCAGCACGCACAAGGTAATGACCACGGGCCGGTTGTTGAAGATCAGGCGCTCGAGCAGTGTGGCCTTGTCCTGATGGTGCGGCTGCATGGGCAGGCTCTCCTTGCTGTTCATGGGCGCACCTCGCGGGGGGCACGGTCGGCGCCTTCGGCATTGGCCAGGTGCACACCACCCTGCCCTACCAGCAGCAGCCCGCCCTCGCCCGCAGCGCTGACGCCAGACAGGGCGATACGGTCGGCTCGGTTGTAGACCGTGAAGCGCTGGCCATCGTCGGTGCTGCGCAGCACGCTGCCGCCATTGCCCACCAGCACCACGGTGCCGTCATCCAACAGTGTGGCGCTGGCCAGACCGAACTGCAGCTCGCCACGTGCGGCTTTCAGTTCGATGGGCTGCCAGGTGTCGCCGAAGTCGGTGGAGCGGAACAGGTTGCCGCGCAGGCCGAACGCCAGCAGGGTACGGGGTTGCGCCGTACCGATCACGCCAAACAGCGACCCCTCGTAAGGGCCCTGCACCTTCGCCCAGCGCTGGCCGTTGTCTGCCGAGCGGTACATGCCGCCCTGCTCGCCGACAATGAACAGGCCGGCTTCGCGCACCTGGGTGATCGCGTTCAGGTGCAGCTGATCGGGGTTGTCGAGGCGCTCAGCCACATCCTGCCAGTGCTGGCCGCCATCGGTGGTTTCGAGGATTGCACCGTAGGCACCCACGGCGAACCCGTGCTGAGCATCGGTAAAGGCGACATCCAGCAGCGGGGCTTCGCGCGCCAAGTCTTCGAACTGCTTGCTCCAAGTGGCGCCGCCATCGGTACTGGCAAGAATCTGCGCATCGTGGCCTACCGCCCAGCCCCGCTTGTCATCGAGAAAAAACACGGCTGTAAGCAATTGCCGGGTCGGCACGCGGGCCTGGGTCCAGGTGGTGCCCTGGTCGTCCGAGAACAGGATATGGCCCCGATCACCGACCACCACCAGGCGCTTGCCGGCGTGCGTGGCATCGATCAGCAGGCTTTGAGTGGCCTGGGCCGACTCGGTGGAGTATTCCTCGGCGGGGGCGGCAGTGACGGCGCCTGCCCCCCACAGCATCATCAATAGCGCACCCGCAATCGGCTTCAAGCTCATCCCTGCCCCCGTAGTTGTTATTGTTGGGTGGATCTGTGCGTTACAGGCGCCGTGCAGCAGTTCGGGCCAAGGCCTGCAAGGGTTTGCGTGGATCGTAGGAGGGGTGGTGGCGGGGATGCAACGGGGGGGACGTTATGTTTTGTTAATTACCCCCACACACACCCCGTCATGCCCTGATTGGCATAACGGGGTTTGCCGCGCGGGGGCGCGGTTCAGGCCAGGCTCTTGCTCACCACTTCATACACATCACTGGACAGCTCACCAGAGGCGAGAATCCGCTGCAGCTCGGCCTTCATCAGCGCCTGGCGGGCGGCGTCGTACTTGCGCCAGCGGGTCAGCGGTGCCAATTGCCGCGACGCAATCTGCGGGTTGAGCGCATTCAGGTCGATCACCAGATCCGACAGGAAGCGGTAACCGGAACCGTCGGCAGCATGGAAGTTGACCAGGTTCTGCCCGGCAAACGCCCCCACCAGCGCGCGCACCTTGTTCGGGTTCTTCAGCGTGAACGCCGGGTGCTGCATCAGGGCTTTCACGCGTGCCAGGCCACCTGGCAAGGTGCTGCCTGCCTGCACGCTGAACCACTGGTCCATGACCAGCGGGTTGTCCTTGAAGTGTTCGGCGAACGTTTCCAGCGCCTTGGCCCGCTCAGCCTCAAACGGTGAGTTGACCAGCACCGCCAGTGCCGTCAGGCGTTCAGTCATGTTGTCACAGTGCTCGAACTGCTCGAGCGTAGCCTGCAGCACCTCGGGCCGGCCAGTCTGCATCAGGTACGACAGGGCAATGTTCTGCAGGCTGCGGCGGGCGAAATGCTCGGCAGAGGCAACGTACGCCGTGCTCCGGGACACTTCGCGGTTTGCTTGGTAGCGGGCCCACAAGGCATCGAACAACTGCTCGGCGATCTGCTGGCGCGCATATTCGCGTGCGCTATGAATGGCGTCCACATCCGCCACCTGGCTGATCTCGGTCAGGTAGGCCTCACCAGGGAGCGACAGCATTTCAGCCACCATGGCCGGGTCCAGCGAGGCGTCGCCCAGCACGGTGCCCAGGGCAGTGATCAGCCGTGGGTCCAGCGTCAAGGCTTCACCACGCTGATGCTGGCCGATCAGTTCCTGCAGTACCTGCACCGACAACTGCTGGCCGGCTTCCCAGCGGTTGAAACCGTCGCTGTCGTGCTGCATCAGGAACATCAACTGGTCACGGTCGTAGGGGTAGCTGAGCTTGACCGGCGCGCTGAAGCCTCGCAGCAACGACGGCAGTGGCTTGGCCTGTACGCCCTGGAAGGTGAAGGTCTGTTCGGCCTCGGTTACCGACAACACCCGCGTGGTGCCGCCCGCCGCAGGTTCCCCGGCCAGTTGCAGGGGCAGGTCGTTACCCTGGGCATCCAGCAGGCCCAGCTCGACCGGGATCACGAACGGCAGCTTCTCGGCCTTGTCCGGCGTCTGCGGGCAGCTCTGGCGGAAGGTCAGGCTGTACGTCTGCGCGGCGGCATCGTAGGCGTCGGTGGCCTCCACCCGTGGTGTACCGGCCTGGCTGTACCAGCGCTTGAACTGGGCCAGGTCTACCGCGTTCGCGTCCTCCATCGCCTTGATGAAGTCGTCGGTGGTCACCGCCTGGCCATCGTGACGCTCGAAGTACAGGTCACTGCCCTTGCGGAAGCCATCTGCCCCCAGCAAGGTACGCACCATGCGCACCACCTCCGCGCCCTTCTCGTACACCGTGAGGGTGTAGAAGTTGGAGATCTCGATGAAGCTGTCAGGGCGCACCGGGTGGGCCATGGGGCCTGCGTCTTCGGCGAACTGGTGGGTGCGCAGGTAGGCGACGTCCTCGATACGCTTGACCGTGCGCGAGTTCATGTCGGCACTGAACTCGGCATCGCGGAACACCGTGAAGCCTTCCTTGAGCGACAGCTGGAACCAGTCACGGCAGGTGACACGGTTGCCCGACCAGTTGTGGAAGTACTCGTGGGCCACCACCCCTTCAACACGCTGGTGCGCAGCATCCGTGGCGGTTTCGGCACGGGCCAGCACGCAACTGGAGTTGAAGATGTTCAGGCCCTTGTTTTCCATGGCGCCCATGTTGAAGTCGTTCACCGCGACGATCATGAAGATGTCCAGGTCGTACTCGCGGCCGTACACCTCTTCATCCCAGCGCATGGATTTCTTCAGGCTGACCATGGCGTGGTCGCACTTGTCGATGTTCTCCGGCTCCACGTAGATGCGCAGGGTCACGTCGCGGCCCGACTGGCGGCTGAAACTGTCCTCCACGCACCACAGGTCACCTGCCACCAGCGCGAACAGGTAGGCCGGTTTCATGAACGGGTCTTCCCAGGTGGCCCAGTGGCGGCCATCTTCTGCCAGGCCGCTGCCCACCGGGTTGCCGTTGGACAGCAGCACGGGGTAGCGATGCTGCTCGGCAATCACCGTGGTGGTGAAGGTGCTCATGACATCGGGGCGGTCGAGGTAGTAGGTGATCTTGCGGAAGCCCTCGGCCTCGCACTGGGTGCAGAACATCTTGCCCGACTTGTACAGGCCTTCCAGCGCGGTATTGCTCTCGGGGTGGATCTTGACGCTGGTGTCGAGGGTGAAACGCTCGGCCCTGGGCTGCACGGTCAGGCTGTCGGCGGCCAGCTGGTAATCACCTGGCTGCAACGCTTCGTCGTCCAGGGCTGCGCGCAGCAGTTCGATCTGCTGGCCATCGAGGCGCAAGGGCGGCAGGCCGGCGCCCTGCGCCGGGTTACGGCGCATCACCAGTTGCGCATGCACCAGGGTGTGGTCCTCGAACAGCTCGAAGGTCAGGTGCGTCTCGTCGATCAGGTAATCGGGCGCCTGGTAATCCTTGAGGTAGATCACTTGGGGTTGTTCGGTACGCATGTGCAGGTCCTTTTTACTGGAGCACGGCCAACTGATAGGCCGTGTACTTGCGAATATTGATCACGCCGGTATCAAAGATCAGGTACTGGCCCTTGATACCCAGCAGCGTGCCTTCAACGACCGGGTCTTTGTCCAGGTTGAAGCTAACGATCTTTTGCGGGTAGGCCTGTACCGGGTAGTTCATGTGCACCACTTCAGCATCGGTGAGCGGCTGGATGGCCTGCAAGCCGAAGCGCGCCTGCAGCTCGGCCAGGCCAGGCGCGCACGCCTCCAGCACCTGGTCACGCACCGCCGGCAGGTCGAGCACATCGGCATAGCCCTTGAGCAGTGCCCGCCAATTGGTGCGGTCAGGCACCTGGCTGCGCAGCAGGTCTTCGACCAGCCCGGACTGCTGGCGGGTCGCAACCCGCAGAATCGGCAGTGCCTGGCTGGCACCCTGGTCGAGCCAGCGGGTGGGCAGTTGAGTGGCGCGGGTGATGCCAACCTTGATCCCGGAGGAATTGGCCAGGTAGACCACGTGATCGGTCATGCAGAACTGCTCGCCCCAGGAGGGTTCGCGGCAGGTGCCTGCGTCGTAGTGGCAGCGCTCCGGCGCCATGATGCAGATGTCGCACTGGGCCAGCTTGGTCATGCACGGGTAGCAGTAACCCTGGCTGAAGCTGGTCTTGGTACGCTTGCCACAGTGGCTGCAGTGAATGGCGCCCAGGTACTCAAGGCGCACCCGCTGACCGATCAGCGGGTTGACCGGTACCTGGGTATCGCCCAGGCGAAAGCTGTACTGCACAACGGGGGCTGCAAGGCTGACAGCCATCTTGCTCAACGAGCCACGAGCGAGTTCGATCAATGTACCGAGTCCGACTTGAACAGGATGTTAGGGACAGGCGCGGACTTGGACGCGCATTCCTGCGGGCCCATGTAACCGGTACGCTGGTCCTCGGGCAGGTTTTTAATCTCCCAGGCGATGACCGCCTGCAACGACAGTTCTTTCTGTTCGGCGGTCAGCTTGCGCCCGTCGGACCATTTGCCGATCTCCACGGCCAGCTTCAGGCTTTCGTAGATTTCCGGTGTGATGTTTTCGATCATTTGCGCGAAAGTGGACATAGTGTCTCCTGATTCAAGCCGACAGTTTACGCCGCGCCAGCGCCCCGCCCAAGAGCCCGGTCAGGCATCCGATGAGCAACCCGCCGACGTGTGCCGCGTTGGCGATCTGGCCTAGGCCGAGCGTGCCGACCACGCCGGTGAGGCATACCACCAGCCAGATGAGCATCATCACCAGAACGCCCTTGGGCAGGGCGAAGTAACGGTTGGGCGCCAGCCACTGGTACAACCAGATGTGCCCGAGCAGCCCGTACAGTACCCCTGACAAGCCGCCGAACAAGCCTGGCCCGCTGGTGAAGTGTTGCGCCAGGTTGGACACCACGCTGAACAGCAGGGTAAGGCCCAGCAGGGACCATGCCCCCTGACGCAGCTCGATGCGTTTGCCCAGCTCCCAGAACCACAGGCTGTTCATGGCAAGGTGCAGCACACCGAAGTGCAGCAACATGGGCGACACCAGCCGCCACCACTGGCCTTGCGCAAGGCCTTCGGCCAGCGGGCGGAAATACAGGTAATCACCCTGCACCCGGAAATCGAGGAAGGTGAACCAGCGCAGGGTGGTGAAGTTCTCGCCAAGGCTGGTCAGCCCGGCCACCACCAGGCACAGCAGCAAGGTCAGGGCGGTGACCTTGCAGGCCTTGGCCTGGGCAGCCAGGGATGGCTGTGCGGGCGCTCGTTCGCCTGCATCTGGCCCGTCGGCAGGCTCGGCCAGTTGCAGATCGGCATCGCCGTCCGGGTAGCGCTGGTACAGCTGTTGCACTTGCTCGGCCAGGGTATCGGGCGCCCAGAGCACCTGGCTCTCACCCTCCTCGCTGACCCGGTGCGGCACCTGCAGACGCTGCAGCAACTGGATGAAGCCGCTGAGGTCCACCGCCAGCGGCAGGCGCATCACTTCGATAATGTTCATTGGCTTGCCTGTGGTCGGTCGACATCCACCCACACGAACTTGTGCGGGTCGATACGGGTTTCGTCATCCAGCCGGTAGGCGACCAGCTTGCCGTACAGCACTGCACTGTAGTCGAGGCAGGCCAGGTTGCTGCGAATCGGCGCCGGGCGCCCGCTGCGCCAGTAGTGGCCGACGAACAGCAACGGCTCGTCCTCGGCATACCGCAACAAGGCGTTTTTCTGGCTGTGGCTGAGCGGCGTGCTGGCCACTTCTGCGGGCAGGGCATCGGGCTGGAACACGATGTCGCCGTAGGTTTTCGGGTCTTCCTCCCAGAACTTGGTGCGGAAGAAGGCGCGGGTCAGGCCATCGCCCCCGGTCAGGGTAAGGCCGTCAGGCAGGCGCATGTCCGTACCGCGCAGCAGCCGGTTGCAGACATTGGCGGCAAAGCTGCCGCTCACCGCCGAGGCCTGGAGAAAGTGCTGGTCGATGCGACCATCCGGGTACTGCTGGCGCAGGGGGTCGATCAGGCTCGCGTCCCAACAGGCATGCACCAGGCGAAAACGGCCGGCGTCGATGAACAGGGGCAGTTGATAGAACCAGTTGACGAACGCGTGCCAGTCGCCAGGGTGCTGGGCAAACTGGGTGAGGGTTTCGTCGATGAGGCGCGCATGGCGTGGTGTGTGCTCACGCACGAACGCCTTGCCACTGCCCGGCAGCGCCGGGGTCACCCAGCCCAGGGCGCTGTATTCGTGGTTGCCCATGATGCAGAACGCCTGCCCCGCCTCGACCATGCCATGGACGATATGCAGGGCCTCGCGAATGCGTGGGCCGCGGTCGACGATGTCGCCCAAGAACAGCGCCTGGCGCCGTGGGTGGCGCCAGACGCCGCCGATGCGCTGGTAACCGAGGGTGTCGAGCAAGCGTTCCAGGGTGTGGGCACAGCCGTGAACGTCACCGATGATGTCGAAACTGCGCGCCGGATCGAGCATCAGTCGTCCCTGCCCCCCAGGCGGCTGCCCCAACCGAGCTTGGTACGGCAGACCTCGTAGTAATTGTGGCCCAGGGGGTGGATCAGACGCAGTTTCTGCGGCTTCTTGCTTACGGTGATGGTGTCACCCGGGGCACAGGTGAAGTGGTTCTGCCCGTCGCAGGACACCTGCGGGTAGATCTGCAGGTCCTTGGCCACCACAATCTTCAGTTCGCTGTTGCCATCCACCACGATGGGCCGCCCAGACAGGGTATGCGGGTACATGGGCACGATCACGATGGCATCGAGCTTGGGGTGCATGATCGGGCCGCCTGCCGACAGGGCATAGGCCGTGGAGCCGGTAGGCGTGGCCACGATCAGGCCATCGGCCTTCTGGCTGCAGACGAACTGGCCATCGATGTAGATCTCGAACTCGATCATGCGGGTGGACTTGCCAGGGTGCAGCACCACATCGTTCAGGGCATCGCCCTGGCCGATGGCTTCATGGTGCCGGCGCACCTCGGCCTGCAGCAGGAAGCGGTTTTCCACCAGGTAGTGGCCATCGAGCACTTCGGCCACCTTCTCTTCGAGCTCGTCGGGGCGGATGTCGGTGAGAAAGCCCAGGTTGCCACGGTTGATGCCCAGTACCGGAATGTTGTGGCGCGCCAGCGCGCGGGCCGCGCCTAGCAGGCTGCCATCACCACCCACCACGATCACCAGGTCGCAGACCTCCCCCAGCAGCTTGCGGGTAGACGTTTGCAGGCCATGGCCGGGCAGCACTTCTGCAATGGTGTCTTCGAGGATCACGTGCAGGTGGCGCTCGAGGAGAAACTGCTTCAGCCGGCGGATAGTGTCGAGCACCTGCGAGCTGCCAAGGCGACCGATGATACCGATATTGCGAAATTGCTCCATGGGGCTCCTGCAAGGCTCTGCGACGGGTGACGATGCAGCGATTATGGGCGAAACCACAGGGCAGCAGCAAACCGGCTATGCTCGCAGCATGATGCCATTTGCCCAGCTTGAACACCTGCCACGCCAGTTACGCCGCCCTGCCGTCCGCGACCTGGCCTGGACGCTGCTGTCGCCGCCGCTGCTCAGCGCCGCGCCTTGCCCCCAGCGCCATCCGCTGGCGGGCAGCCTGTGGGTGGACCATCCGCAGCAGCTCGAGCATTGGCTGCGGGCACTGGACGCCGACGATGGCCCTTTGCAGGCATGGCTGGCAACCCTGACCAGCCGCCGCCTGGGCATGTATTACGAGCGGCTCTGGCAGTTTGCCTTGCACCATGCGCCAGGGGTGGAGCTGCTGGGTGCCAACCTGGCCATTCGCGAAGGGGGGCGCACACTGGGCGAGCTGGATGCAGTAGTGCGCGACCGCGACGGGGTGCACCACCTGGAACTTGCCATCAAGCTGTACCTCGGCCCGGAGGGAGCCGGCACCGACCGTGACGGCTGGCTGGGGCCAGGCTGCCATGACCGGCTGGGAAGCAAACTCGCCCACCTCGGGCATCACCAGCTGCCCATGTCGGCCAGTGCCCAGGGCCGGGCCAGGCTGGACAGCCTCGATGTGGGCGCGCTGCAGGCGCACGTGTGGATGGGCGGGTACCTGTTCTACCCATGGCCCGCGCACGCCGAGGCGCCTGAAGGGGCAAACCCCTATCATTTGCGCGGCCGCTGGGTGCGGCGCCCGGCGTGGTACACCCATGCAGGTGACTGTTGGCAGCCATTGCCACGCCACGCCTGGCTGGCACCTGCGCGGGCGGAGGCCACCGATGTCTGGGGTACGGCGCGCTTCGCGGCCTGGTTGCACCTGCTGCCTGTCCATGCACCCGCGCAATTGCTGGTGCGCTTGGTGCCGGATGGCAACGGTGCCTGGCAGGAGGCCGAGCGCGTGTTCGTGGTGTCAGAGGGTTGGCCGTGCGCGCCAGCCGCCTGAGTAGCGATGCCCGACTACACAATTTTCACGGATTTGAAGCAAAGATCTGCCTGAGGTTGCCGGTACACTGGCACCTGAGCGCCATCAAGAGCGCCCCCCGACCTGACGATGAGGAACACGCATGGTTTCATCCACCCCGGCGCCCCACTACGCGCGCGCGTCCATAATCCTGCACTGGCTGATGCTGGTGCTGCTGGCTGCCGTCTATGCCTGCATCGAACTGCGCGGCCTGTTCCCGCGGGACAGCGCCGAACGCAACCTGATGAAAGACCTGCATTTCATGCTCGGCCTCAGCGTCTTCGTGCTGGTCTGGCTGCGCCTGGCCATGCGCCTGGTACACCCTACGCCGCCCATCCTGCCCAAGCCTCCAGCCTGGCAGACAGGCCTTGCACACCTGATGCACCTGTTGCTCTACGTGTTGATGATCGGCATGCCGCTGGCCGGCTGGCTGATCCTCAGCGCGGCCGACAAGCCTGTGCCCTTCTATGGGCTGGAACTGCCGCACCTGGTAGGCGCAGACCCCGACCAGGCCAAGTTCATCAAGGGCTGGCACGAACGTATCGGCACCTGGGGCTACTGGTTGATCGGCCTGCACGCCGTGGCCGGGCTGTATCACCACTACATCAAGCGCGATAACACTCTGTTGCGGATGCTGCCCTACAAGTAACCCCGGCGCCCCTGCAGCCCCCCGGTATGCACGAAGACCAGCCGCGTGCCGGGGGCAAAGTATCCGGCCTCTACCTTATCGCGCAACGCGAGCAACGCCTTGCCTGTGTAAAGGGCTTCGAGGGGTACGCCAGTGGCCTGTTCGCTGGCTTCGATAAAGGTCAGCAATTCTTCATCAAATTTGCCAAAGCCGCCACGGCACGCCTCATGCAACTGGTAGCCATGGTCGCCAGCCAGCGCCTGAACTGCCTGCGGCACGCCATGCCCCAAAGGTACCGCCAGTGCCCCATGCACGGTGTGCTCCCCCGCCTCCGCCAGCACCAGGCCGGCCAGCGTGGTGCCCGTACCGGCAGCCAGCCACCAGGCGTCATAGCCGGCCCAGCCTATCGCCGAAAGCCCCGCACGTGCCTGCTGCATGATCAGTGCACAACCTTCGGCCCCCGCCAACCCACCGCCGCCCTCAGCAATGCAATGCCAGCCTGGGTACTGCGCCTGCCAAGGCGCCCAGAAACCAGGCTGGTGCCGTGCGCGGTAACCCTGGTAGCCCAACCAGTGCAATTGCATACCCAAAGCCTTTATATCGCGCACGGTGGGCGTGTCTTGCGGCTGGCCACGCAGCAGGCCAGCCGTGGCAAAACCGAAACGCCTGCCGGCAGCCGCCAAGGCGTGCAGGTGGTTGGAGTGGTTGCCGCCCAGGCTGATCAGCCCCGGGGCCGCGCTGGCGTCGGCTTGCGCCAAGTGATGGCGCAGCTTGAACCATTTATTGCCGCTGATCAGCGGGTCGATCAGGTCAAGGCGCAAGACAGCGACCTGCACCCTGGCACTGGCCAGCCAGGGCATGTGCAGCGGTTGCAGAGGGGCTTGGGGGAGGTCGAAGCGCATGGGTCATCGCAGCTGGAAAGCGCTCCTAGATGGCTCGGCTCATCGGAATTGAGCGCGGACAGTCTCTTGCTCAGGTACAAGCCTTACCTCAACGCGCTGCCCGAGCGCACGCGCGGCGCTAGCCAAGGTTGCCAACGTCATACCTGGGTCATCTTGATCAAGCGCCCGATCAACTGCGGTTCGGCTGGTATGCATGCGTTCAGCGAGTGCTTTTTTTGTGACCTTCTGCATTTTCATGGCTTCAGCGATCTGCCATGCAATGACGCGTTTTAGGGCAGCAGCAGACACTTCTTCTGCAAGGCCTTGCTCTGAAAGGAAATCGTCGAAATCCGAGCCAATATGCTGATTCATTGCTTGTTCCTCTCCAGTGTTGCCTTACGCTGCTTGGCAGTGTCCAGGTCAGAAGCCGGTGTTTTCTGACTCTTCTTTATAAAACCATGCAGTAGAACCATGGCGTTCCCGTGGATGGTGAAGAGGACACGAGCCACAGTGTCCACAAGATTCACCCTGACTTCCCATAGGCCTTTGTCAAGCTTCCTGACCACCGGCATCCCAATTGGCCAGCCAATTTGAACTGTTTTGATTTCGGTACCGATCATTCGTTTGTGCTCACGAGGGATCTGGGCCAGCCACTCTCGAACGGGTTCGTTGCCTACTTCTGTACGATAAAAATGAACATTCAGCGTCGGAGGGATCTGACTCATGCACAAGTGTACCAAAAAAGGTTCATAACTCAACCCCAAACAGGGTAACGCAACACATTGCGGCTGAACGCCTTAGGGGCGAATTTGCAGATGCAAACGGGTAGCAGAAAGGGCGTGAGTTCCACCGTATCAAAGCCGCGCCGCCAACCTGGACCCCTGGTCGATCGCCCGCTTGGCATCCAGCTCTGCCGCCACGTCGGCGCCGCCAATCAGGTGCACCGACTGCCCTGCTGCCAGCAGCCCCGCCTGCAGTTCACGCAGTGGCTCCTGCCCGGCGCAGATCACGATGTTGTCCACCGCAAGCACCTGGGGCTCGCCGCCTGCTACCCGCACGTGCAGGCCGGCGTCGTCGATGGCCAGGTACTCGACACTGTTCAACATCTGCACGTGCTTGTTCTTCAACCCGGCACGGTGGATCCAGCCGGTGGTCTTGCCCAGGCCGTCGCCTACCTTGGTCTTTTTGCGTTGCAACAGATAGACCTGGCGCGCCGGGGCGTGAGGCTCGGGCTTGATGCCTGCCACGCCACCTCGCGCCTGCAGGTGCGTGTCGATGCCCCATTCCTTCCAGAAGGCCTCCCGGTCCTGACTGCTAGCCACACCTTGGTGCACCAGGTACTCGGATACGTCGAAGCCGATGCCCCCCGCACCGATGACCGCGACAGCCCTGCCTACCGGCTTGCGCTCCAGCAGCACGTCCAGGTAACTGAGCACCATCGGGTGTTCGATACCCGGGATGGCTGGCGTACGGGGCGCAATACCCGTGGCCAGGATGATTTCGTCGTATCCGCCCGCCAGCAGCGTCGGTACATCAACGCGGGTGTTCAACTGCAGGTCAACGCCTGTACTACGCACCTTGTTGCCGAAGTACCGCAGCGTTTCGTAGAACTCCTCCTTGCCGGGCACCCGCTTGGCCACGTTGAATTGCCCGCCTATTTCACGGGCGGCGTCGTACAGCGTCACTGCATGCCCCCGCTCGGCGGCGACGGTGGCCGCTGCCAGGCCGGCCGGGCCTGCGCCCACCACGGCAATACGTTTGGCCGTTTGCACCGGCAGGTAGTTGAGCTCGGTTTCGTGACAGGCACGTGGGTTGACCAGGCAGCTGGTCAGCTTGCCGCCAAACGTGTGGTCCAGGCACGCCTGGTTGCAGCCGATACAGGTGTTGATTTCGTCGGCACGGCCCGCGGCCGCCTTGTTGACGAATGCCGGGTCCGCCAGAAATGGCCGCGCCATGGACACCATGTCTGCGTCGCCCTCGGCCAGCACCCTTTCGGCTACTTCCGGGGTATTGATGCGGTTGGTGGTAATCAACGGGATGCCGACCGCACCCCGCAGTTTGGCGGTAACCTTGGTGAATGCAGCGCGTGGCACCTTGGTGGCAATCGTCGGAATGCGCGCCTCGTGCCAGCCAATACCGGTGTTGATCAACGTGGCGCCAGCCCGCTCGATGGCCTTGGCCAGTTGCTCGATTTCTTCCCAGCTACTGCCGCCTTCGACCAGGTCGAGCATGGACAGGCGGAAGATGATGATAAAGTTCGGGCCCACCGCCGCCCTTACCCGGGTGACGATTTCCACCGCCAGGCGCATGCGGTTTTCGTAGCTGCCACCCCAGCGGTCAGTGCGGTGATTGGTGTGGGCGGCCAGGAACTGGTTGATGAAGTAACCCTCCGACCCCATCACCTCTACGCCGTCGTACCCGGCACGCTGGGCCAGGACCGCGCAGTTTACGAAGTCAGCGATCTGCTTCTCGATACCTGCCTCGTCCAGTGCTTGGGGTTTGAAGGGGTTGATCGGCGCCTGGATCGCGCTGGGTGCCACCTGTCGCGGG
The DNA here is from genome assembly GCF_016647875.1 of Pseudomonas sp. S36. Taxonomy (NCBI): domain Bacteria; kingdom Pseudomonadati; phylum Pseudomonadota; class Gammaproteobacteria; order Pseudomonadales; family Pseudomonadaceae; genus Pseudomonas; species Pseudomonas sp. S36. Next base: position 54,632 of record NZ_JACVVG010000033.1, read on the forward strand.
CTGTAGGCATAGCGCCCGGCATGCAGGATCTGCAGGCAGATCTTGCCGCCTGCAGCATGCACCGCCTCGGTCACGATGCGATGGTTGTCAGCCTCTTCCTCGGTGCTCAGCTTGGCGGCACCGGCGTACACGCCGCCCTCATCGTTGGGCGCTATACCGCCGGTCACCATCAAACCGACGCCGCCCCGGGCACGCTCCGCGAAGTAGGCAGCCATACGCTCGAAGCCACCCGGGCGTTCCTCCAGGCCAGTGTGCATGGAACCCATCAATGCACGGTTGCGCAGCGTGGTGAAGCCCAGGTCCAGCGGGGCCAGCAGGTGCGGGTAAAGGTCGGTTGCCATGGTTCGATTCCCAGGTGATCACGGTATTCGGGTGCTTCGCCCTTGGCGGCCCCGCTGTTGTATGCCCCTGACATTAAACAGCCGTTTGAACAGGCTCAATGACTGAAACTGACAAGTTATTGATCCTGACGTACAGCAGGGCTAACCTAAGCCTCCCCTGCTCTGAAGGCACCTTACAGCTTCATGCGAAAAATTCTGGCAAGCGCCCTGGCGCTGGTGATGGTTGCCGCCCTGTGCGGGTACGGTTTCTGGACACAACAACGCCCGGAAGGCCATTACCTCTCTGACCTGCGTATCGAACTGGCGGTCGACCAAGGCGTGCCCGGCGACCGTGGCAACCTGCTTGGCGTTGAACCACTGCTTTATCCAGGTGATTACCAGAACCTGCAACGTCTGCACCGCAAACTTGCCGCCTATCTGGAGCAGGCACGCGCACTGGGGTTGGTGAATGCCAGAACGGTGGTGGTGCTGCCCGAGCATATTGGTACCTGGTTATGGGCACGGGGCGAGAAGAACGAGCTGTACCAGGTGACGCAAAGCCGTGAGGCCCTGCAATGGCTGGAACTGAGCAACCCGTTGCGCTACGGCCTGGCCATGCTTGCCGCCGAAGGCGATGACCGGCGCGCCGATGCTCACCTGCGCATGAAAGCAGGGCAAATGGCAACGGATTACCAGCAGCTGTTCGGCGGCCTGGCCAGGGAGTTCGGTGTCACCCTGGTGGCAGGGTCCATCGTGCTGCCAGCGCCCTACGTCAAACAGGGCGCTCTGCATGCCGGGCGCGGCCCGCTGTTCAACAACAGCGTCGTGTTCGCAAGCGATGGCTCCCTGCTGGGCGAGCCTCAGCGCCAGCAGTATCCAGACAGCGAGAGCCGCCGCTACATCCACAACGGTCGGCAACAGCCCCTGCACGTTGTACAAACCCCGGCCGGCCGGCTGGGGGTGCTGCTGGGCAGCGACAGCTGGTACCCGCAAACCCACCAACAATTGGCCAGCCAGGCTGTGGAACTGGTGGTGAACCCGGTGTACCTGCCTGGCAAGGGCAGCTGGCAATCACCCTGGCGCGGCAACCGTCATCAACCGGCGGCGACACACCTGCCGCTCAAGCGCGGGGAGGTCAGCGAGCAAGTGGCCTGGCATCGCCTCACCGACACTACGGGGCCGATGCTCGGCAGCATGAGCGTGTTCATGCGAGGTCAGTTCTGGGAGCAAGGGACGGATGGTCAGGGTTTTGCACGCCAGTCTGGGCAATTGTTCACCGGCGCTCCCAGTGCCGGCGCCCGTCTGCTGAACCTATGGCTGTAGGTGTATGGCCCGCCCTCGCGTGAGGCTTGGCGACCTGTCGGTAGGGTTCGTGCAGCCGTTGGCCGAAGCCGTCAGGGCGCTGGGCCATGACCCCGAACCACTCCTGCGCCGCTATGGCCTGGGGCCAGCCCGCCTGGCCGAAGCCGGTGCTCGCCTATCGATCCCGCGGTACATGCACCTGGGTCACGCGGCCATAGAACTGTGCCAGGAGCCCGCACTGGGGCTGCATATGGGCTTGCGCAGCCGGCTGGCCCAGGCAGGGCTGGCTGGGGTGACTGCGGCTCAAGCCCCAACGCTGGGTGAGGCGGCACGCACGCTGCTGCGCTTCGAACCCCTGTATGCCGCCAATTACCGTGGGCACTCGAGTTTTCATGAAGACGCCAGCGGAGCATGGCTGCGTTTCTATTCCATTAGCCCCTACAACGCCTACAACCGCTTCGTGGTGGACTCACTGCTTGCGGGTTGGCTGGCTCAACTGGCTGACCTGGCCGGCAAGCCTGTGCAGGCGGAGCGGTTGGAAATCGAGTTTACCGCACCCGCCTACGCCGGCCAGTACCAGGTGTTGTCCAGCACCCCGGTGCAATTCGGCGCTGCATACAACCAGCTGAGGCTTAGCCAGCAAACCTTGCGCCTACCCAACCCTGGGCACTGCCCGAGCACCTGGCAGCATTTGCAGCAGTTGTGTGAAGCCCAACTGCAGCAACTGACACGCGTGCGCAGCCTGGGCGAGCGTATTACCCACCTGCTCGGGCCGCTGCTCAGTGGGGGCCGTGAACCGGAGCTGGATGAGGTGGCCGTTGCGCTGCAACTGCCCACCTGGACGCTGCGCCGCAGGCTGGCCGAAGAAGGGACGCGTTTCAGGGACCTGCTGAATGAAACCCGCCGCGACCTGGCAGAAACCTACATACGCGATACAGAATTGGCTTTCGGGGAGATTGCCTATCTGTTGGGGTTCGCATCTGCCGAAGCCTTCCAGCGCGCATTCAAGCGCTGGACGCAGCTCACACCGGGGGAGTTTCGCCGCAATCAGCGGCGAGTCGTCTAAAGCTCGGTGGCGTCGTCTGCCGGTTCCGAGGTGTCCAGTTCGTACGCCTGAAATTCGAGAAGTTCTTCCTGATAGTCGTCCATAGCCCTGCGTCCTGTTCTCATGATGTCTGTGTCGGTGCCGTCTTCAACCTAAGCAGGTGGGATGAAGAAATGATGACAAGCGTTTGAGAGATAAACGTAGCAGGTGTTCGAAAACTTATCGCAGGCCGTCTGTAACCGGGCATGTGCGCGGACTGCGGTGCTGAGCCACGACTAGCCAGCATCACTGGGCTGGCGTTGTCGCCTCGACTGGTTCGACCGCAGGCTGCACCTCGATGGGCGCGGTCTCAGCCGGCGGAGCCACCGGCTGCGACCCTTGGGTATCATCCGCCTCAGGCACCGCTGCCGGCGGGTTTACCGGCTCGCTCGCCGGCGCAGCAGGCGCTGCCTCCTGCAATGATGCTGGCGCAGCGGCGGGCGCCGCAGGCTGCTCAGGCAGGCCCAGAACAACCGCTGGTTTTTCAGCCTTCACCGGCGCTTCCTCCGCTTTGGCCTTGCTGACCTTGGCGGGCTTGGGTTTGGGTTTGGGCAGGTAGCTTTCTACCAGGGCAAAATAGCGGTCATAGAACTGCGCAGCCGTGACCGTCTCGCTTGCCACCTTCACCATCGAATCATCACTGGACCCGATCGGCATCGACACAGAACCCAATACCCCAACACCCAGGCTTGCGGAGGTATTGGACTTTTTCAGGGCATACCGGTCCTGCAGGGCGTTGGCGAACATGGTGGAGTGCTGGTCGTCACTGGCATCCGGGGCACAGGTGACGTTGAAGCTGATCTGCAGGTGGTTATCGCTGTTCTGCTGAAAGCTCTTGTTCCCCACCACCTGGTTCGCGCCACTGCTGGTAATGATATAGCCCTGGCTCAGCAGCGCCCTTCGCGCCGCCTCGCACGAGCTGGCATCGCCTACCGGAAAGCTGCGCGAGAACGTGCCCGAGTCGTCAAAGTTCTCATGCTCGTACACAGCAGCCTTTTTCGACGTGCAACCGGCCACACCGGCCAGCACAACGGCCAGCCCGAGCGCAGCAAAGACGGAAAATCTGGTCATTGCGGATTCCGGGTATCTCGAGAAGGTGCCTATTGTGCAACACAGCGGGCAGGCACTGGAACCGCTGAAGGGTGAAGACTTGGTCAGGTTTCGGTAAAGGTGCATAAAGGCTGCAGCCGGCCCGATAAACGAAAAAAGCGACCCAAAGGTCGCTTTCACGTTGCTTCGAGGCGTTCATGGGGCCTCTGGGCGAAGATGGCGCAGCGGACGGGACTCGAACCCGCGACCCCCGGCGTGACAGGCCGG
>NZ_JACVVG010000034.1:0-54943 GCF_016647875.1 Pseudomonas sp. S36
CAGATCGAGCGCCGCCCGCGCGGCGCATCGCGAGCTGCGCTCGCTCCTACGGTTGTTTCGGGCCAATTAAGCCTGCGCCGTTTGCACGCCGCCCCCTGACGCGTGATGCACAGCAAACACAAAAATAGACAACCTACTACCCGTAGGTTACCTTTGGTAGGTAATCCGCCATCCATCCAAGGACCCTACCCATGCACACCCTGATCGTCACCGCCCACCCCGACCCTCACTCACTCACCCATGCCATCGCCCAGACGATCGCCGAAAGCCTCACAGCCTCAACCCCGCAGCACACTGCCGAACTCGCCGACCTGACCGCCGAGGGTTTCGACCCCCGTTTCAACCTGGCGGACCACCACTTGTTTCTCAAGCAATCCCCACCCCCCGCTGATGTCGCAGCTGAACAGCGACGGCTCGACCGCGCCGACGCACTGGTGCTGGTTTACCCCATCTACTGGTGGTCTTTTCCGGCCCTGCTCAAAGGCTGGATCGATCGCGTGTTCGCCCAAGGCTGGGCCTACCAGGACAACAACGATGGCAAGGTGACCAAGAAGCTGCAACGCCTGCAGGTGCACCTGGTGGCCATTGGCGGTGCCGACCAAGGTACTTACCAGCGCCATGGCTACGGCGCGGCCATGAACACCCAGATCGACCACGGCATCTTCGATTACTGCGGCGCACCGGTGCGCAGTTCCACCGTGCTGCTGCCATCTGAAGGTGACTATGCCCGGGCTCATCTGGAAACCGCCCAGGCCATCGGTGCCAGCATCTTCGCTTCCCAGAGCTGAACCACAGTGGGACAATCGCGCCCATGACCGACACAAACCCACCCGCACGCCGGCGCCTGCCCCGCGAAGCCCGTACCCGTCAGTTACTGGAAACCTCCTGGACATTGATTGCCGACGAGGGGACCGATGCGCTGACCCTGGGCCGACTGGCCGACGCGGCGGGCGTGACCAAACCGGTGGTCTACGACCACTTCGGCTCCCGCGAGGGCTTGCTGGCTGCGCTGTATGAAGACTACGACGTCCGCCAAACGGCCTTGTTCGATACCGCCATCGCAGCCGCGCAACCTACGTTGCCAGACAAGGCTGCGGTGTTTGCCAGCGCTTACGTAGATTGCGTAATGACCCAGGGCCGTGAGATTCAGGGGGTGCTGGCAGCCCTCAGCGGGTCGCCTCAACTGGCGACGGTCAAGCGCAAGTACCAGACAGCCCTGCTGCAGAAGTGCGCCGGCATATTTGCCCCCTTCGCTGTCACAGGCGGCGTTTCCGAGGCCGGCCTGTGGGTTGTGCTAGGTGCCGCAGACGCCGTGTCGGAAGCTGCCGTTTCGGGGGAGATCACTGCTGACCAGGCAAAAGAGGCATTGCACCTCACCGTGATCGAGGTGGTGCAGCGTTGTAGCTGAAGGCCTGAGAAAGCGTGCGGGAGTAGACCGTGCAGTAAAAGTGATTTGACTCACCCTTCACTCGGCTGGCGTAACGGCTTCACTCGCAGCCTGCGCCGCCAGTTTCTCCCGGTCGGCCTTGCTGATGTATTTGGGCTTGGTGCTGCGCGGGGCGAGCTTGGCGCTGGCTTTCTTGGCGTGGGCCTTGAGGAGTTGCTTGATTTTCTTCTGGCGGTTCATGGCTGGCTTCTGGCGGGTTACATGGCGGCCATCATACCCTGCCCCGGGCAACCAGACGTCAACCTCGTCGCAAAACTCAGGGGACGGTGCATGTGGCCGCTGTCCTGTTACAGAGCTGAACCTGTACGCTTCAGGGTCTCAAGCCCAGGACGACGACCATGCACAGCGACCCCAACCACCCCCCTGCCTCCGACTGGGTCATCCGCAGCGCCCAGCCTGGCAGCGTGGAACGGATCGAAGCCTGGTTCGGCAGCCATGGGTATGACCCGCATCGGCACGATACCTATTCCATTGGCCGTACCCTGGCCGGGGTGCAGAGTTTTCACTACAAAGGCTCGCTGTGCCATGGCGTGCCGGGCAACACGCTGGTGTTGCACCCTGACGAATTGCATGACGGCATGGCCGGCACTGCTGCGGGTTTTCGCTACCGCATGGCCTACATCGACCCCGCGCTGATACAGCAGGTGCTGGGGGGCGAGCCGCTGCCGTTCATTGCTGGCGGCGTGTCCAGCGACCCGCGCCTGTTCCGCGCCAGTCAGGCCTTTGTCCAGGCACTCGACCACCCCCTGGAAAGGCTGGAGGAACAGGACGCCGTGTACGACCTGGCCATGGCCCTGCGCGCCGTGGGCGGTAAGCCGCGTGGGCGCAAGCGCCTGGATTACCGCTCGGCTGAGCGGGCCAGGGCCTTCATCATGGAGCACCAGCAGGCGGGCATAACCCTGGAGATGCTCGAAAAGGCCAGCGGCCGCGAGCAATGGAGCCTGTCCAGAGACTTCCGCGCGTTGTATGGCACCAGCCCTTACCGCTTCGTGACCCTGCGGCGGCTGGACACGGTCCGCAGGCTGTTACTCGATGGCTTCACACTGGTGGACGCGGCCCTGGCCGCGGGCTTTCACGACCAGAGCCACATGACCCGCCACTTCACCCGCAGTTTCGGGGTACCCCCCGCTCGCTGGGTCGAGCGCTTGCGCGCTGGGCGCTGAGTTGCAGGATCGTACAAGAAGCCGTTGCGCCCGCTGGGTAGGCTTGGCTCTCCAACAACGGAGAACCCGCCATGCCCGCATCAAAGCAGCAAGCCCCTGCACAGCCTGTGAACCTGAACAAAAAAGCATCCATGATCGACCAGCAATGGAGCCCCCGGGTGGTCGCGGAAATGAACGACTACCAGTTCAAGGTGGTACGTATCGAGGGCGAATTCATCTGGCATTCGCACCCAGAAACCGATGAGGCGTTTCTGGTCCTGGAGGGCACATTGCGCATCGACCTGCCAGCGGGTTGCGTGTGGGTACAGCCGGGTGAGTTGTTTGTGGTGCCGCGAGGTGTAGAGCACAGGACGGCTGCACAGGGAGAAGCGAAACTGATGATGATCGAGCCACGCGGGGTGCTGAATACGGGCCATGAAGGGGGTGAGCGCACAGCGCAGAACGATCTTTGGATCTAGGGCCGCTTAGCGGCCCATTGCCGGCAACTCTGCCATTCAACCTGTGGAAGCGGGTTTACCCGCGAAACGGCCTGGGCCAAACTCGAGCCCAAACCGCCACAGCTGGAACGCGCCATGCTCACCACCCTTGCCATTGGTAATTACCGCTCGATCAACCACCTGGTACTGCCCCTGGGCCAGCTCAACCTGGTGACCGGCGCCAATGGCAGCGGCAAGTCCAACCTGTACAAGGCCTTGCGCCTGCTGGCCGAAACGGCCCAGGGCGGGGTGATCGAGGCGCTGGCGCGGGAAGGCGGGCTGGACTCCACCTGGTGGGCGGGCCCGGAAATGAGCGCGCGCATGAAACGCGGTGAAGTGCCCATTGAAGGGCAGCACCCGAAGGAGGTCCGACGCCTGCGCCTGGGGTTCGCCACCGAGGATTTCGGCTTCGCCATCTCCCTCGGCCTGCCCATTCCCCTGCCCTATCCCTCCGCCTTCATGCTCGACCCGGAAATCAAGTGCGAAGCCATCTGGGGCGCCGGGGCCTATCGCCCCGCATCGTTGCTGGTCGAGCGCAAGAACGCCCTGGTACGCGCGCGCGAGGGCAATGGCTGGGCGGTGCTGGACCAGCATGCAGACAGCTGCGAAAGTTTCTTCAACATCGTCGGCCGCCCACGTCAGGCGCCGGAAATCGGCGAGCTGCGCGCGTTCATCAACAGCTGGCGGTTCTATGACCACTTTCGCATCGACCGCGACGCCCCGTGCCGGCAGCCGCAACTGGGCACCCGCTCACCGGTGTTGCACCATGACGGGCGCAACCTGGCCTCGGCCCTGCAAACCATTATCGAAATCGGTGACGTCGAGGACCTGACCGCCGCCCTGGATGATGCCTTCCCCGGCAGCCAGCTGGAGATCGACGCACCACCAGGCGGGTTGTTCAGTGTAAGGCTGCATCAGCACGGGTTGCTGCGCCCATTGGGTGGTGCAGAGCTGTCGGATGGCACCCTGCGCTACTTGCTGTTGATGGCAGCCCTGCTCACCCCGCGGCCACCGTCCCTGATGGTGCTGAACGAACCCGAAACCAGCCTGCACGCCGACCTGCTGCCTGCACTGGCGCGGCTGATCATCCGCGCGTCGCAGCGCAGCCAGGTGTGGGTGGTGTCGCACAGCGCCGCACTGATCCAGGCCTTGAAGGCCTGCGAGGGGTGCAATGTGCTGGAACTGGAAAAGGTGCAGGGCCAGACCCAGTTGCGCGGCGTCGGGCTGCTGGATGAGCCGTTGTGGCGCTGGGTGGACTGAAGAGCCGTTGCTCGATGCGCAGCTCAGGGCTACGAGCCACTCTGTGCGCTGCGTCACGTTCCGACGCAACTAGCACATCCGTACTATTTCCACCCCTTGCCCCCCTCCCGATACTCCCCCTGTTAACCGTCGCACACAGGAACGCCAGCGCCTTCAGGGCCGGCGGCCACGCCAGTGGCATCTAATGGAGTATCTGGAGTCGCTATGAACCCCCTATTCAGACTATCCCCGCTCACCTTGGCGATCACCCTCGCCGTGTTGCCGGACGCACACGCCGCGGACTATATCCTCAACAGTGGGCAGGACACCTTCAGCAGTGACCGCGCCTATGACGGCACCGTCTCGCTGCGGCCCGGCGACGGTGTGCCTGCCAGCCTGACCATCAACAATGGCGCCGAACTCACCAGCAAAGGCGGCCGCATCGGTGGCACTTTCACTAACGACCAAGCCAGCACCGCCATGGCGACGGTCACAGTCCAAGGGCCGGGCACCCGCTGGACGGTCCCACGCACCACTGCCGTATTGGGCAACACCATCGTGGTTGGCGGCGCAGGCCAAGGCACGCTGAACGTGCTGGATGGCGGGCAGGTGTCTGTGCGTGACCTTCAGCTCAGCGACAACGGCAATGCGGGCAATGGCCTGTCCCGGGCAAACCTGGTGGTGAGCGGTCAAGGCTCGAAGGTGGATACGGTACAAGTCAGTTCTGGAGGGGTGTTCCTGTACGACTCGCGCATCACCCTCAAAGAGGGCGGGCAACTGGCCAGCGAACGCGTAGCCATCAACTCCATCAGCGATGTGTCGGGCGCTGGAACCCGCTGGGACAACACCGGCACCTTCCGCAACCGCAACGACCTGAGCTTGAGCAGCGGCGCCGTGCTGACCAGCGATTCGATGACCCTGGGCTCGGCCAACACCAGCCGCAACACCCTGGTCAGCGTATCGGGTGAAGGCACACGCCTGGCCACCCGCGCCATGACCTTGGGCACCACCACGTCGAGCACCATCCTGGTGTTGGCCGACGGGGCGGAGTTAAGCAGCACTGACGGTATCGACATCAGTGAATTGACCAGTATCAACAGTGCCGCACGCGGCACCCTCGCCATCGGCGGTGCCGTGGTGCGTGACGACAGCCGCACCGACATTGATGGGATCACCGCTGGCCCCGCCAAGGCAGCCGGTCGTGTGGATCCGCAAACCGCCATACGCTTTGGCGCTGGCAGTGGTTCACTGGCGTTCAACCACACCGACAACAACCTGCAGTTCGCCAACAGCATCAGCGGCGCTGGCCGGGTGTATGCGTTCAGCGGCGACACCACCCTGAGCGGCGACCTGACCGGGTTGTCGGGCAGCACCGTGGTACGCGGCGGGCGCCTGGTGCTGGCCGGCGACGTGGACCAGACCAACCCGCGGGGCACCTCGCTGCTGAGTGTGGGCAACGGCACGCTGGTGGTGAACGGCACCGTGGGCCACACCGACACCGCAGGCAATTACAGCAACCGCGCCCAGGTGCTGGACGGTGGTGTACTGGCGGGTACCGGCCAGGTGGGCGCTACCCAGGTGGCCTCGGGCGGTACCCTGTCGCCGGGCGAAGGCGCGCTGGGCACCTTGTCGATCAAGGGTGACCTGGACATGGCCGCCGGCTCGCGCTACGCCGCCGACATCGCCGGCAACGGCGGCTCCGACCGCGTGAACGTCAGCGGCGCCGCCACCCTGCGTGGTACCCGCGTCGATGTCACCACGCTGAACGAGGCGCAAAGCTACCAGACCGGGCAAACCTACACCCTGCTGGCGGCCCAAGGCGGCGTGAAAGACGGCGCAGCGGCTGGCACCGCTTATGCCCAGGCCTTTACCAACTCGGCGTTCCTCAACGTAAGCCTGCAGCGCACCGCCAACGAGCTGAACCTTACCATTGCGCAGAAAACCACCACGCCACCGGTCGAACCGCCCGTGGAGCCGCCGGTTGAGCCACCTGTCGAGCCGCCTGTACAGCCACCCGTGGAGCCGCCTGTGCAACCCCCGGTAGAGCCACCCGTTGAGCCGCCTGTGCAACCCCCGGTAGAGCCACCCGTTGAGCCACCGGTACAGCCGCCTGTTCAACCCCCGGTAGAACCGCCGGTGCAGCCACCCGTGCAGCCTCCTGTCGAGCCACCGGTTCAGCCGCCGGTCGAACCACCGGTCCAGCCACCTGTGCAGCCCCCGGTCCAGCCGCCAGAAGCCGGCACCCCTGGCATCTTCCAGACCGTGGCACTTACCCAGAACCAGTGGAACACCGCAGGCGCGCTGAGCGTGCTGGAACAGAGCGGCGAACCGCTGCGCCTGTACAACAACCTGCTGGTGCTGGACGCCGCCAGCGCCCGCAACGCCATCGACCAGTTGTCTGGCGACTACCACAGCAGCACCGGTACCGCGCTGATCGCCAATAGCCAAGTGGTCTCCGGTGTGTTGGGTACCCGCCTGCGCGGCCTGCTGGACAGCAACACCGTGCGCATGCCGTTGGGGGCGTCGAACCTGATGCCCACTACCCCGGAAGCACAGGGTGGTGCATGGGCGCAAACCTTCGGTAACTGGTCGAAGCTGGACGGTAACAACGGCTCCAGCGGCCTGCACCAGAGAACCGGCGGTGTGCTGGTTGGCGCAGACGGCAGCATCACACAGGACTGGCGCGCCGGCGTGTACGGCGGCTACAGCCGCTCCAAGTTCGATGCCGACGACCGCGACGCCAAGGGCCACAGCGACAACTACCACCTGGGCCTGTACACCGGCGCCCAGTTCGATGCCCTGCGCCTGAGCGCAGACGTGGGCTACACCTGGCACAAGCTGGACAGCACGCGCAACGTGGCCTTTGCCGGCTTCAACGACCACTTGAAGGGCAAGCGCGACGCCAACACTCTGCAAGCCAGTGGCGAGGCGGCCTACCGCATCGGCCTGGGCGCAGTGGCGCTGGAGCCGTTCGTGGGCGTGTCGTACGTGAAGTACGATGCCGACAGCTTCCGCGAAAAAGGCGGTGCCGCGGCCCTGAAGGTGTCCAGCGAGAAACAGGACACCTGGTTCTCGACCGTGGGCATGCGTGCCTCTACCCACACCCGCGTGGCCAACCACGATACCCAGCTGTTCGGCTCGCTGGGCTGGCGCCGGGCCTATGGTGACCTGGACCCTCGCAACGAACAGGCGTTTGCCGGTGGGCCTGACTTCGCTGTGCAAGGCATTGCGCAAACGCGCAACGTGGCGCTGACCGAAGTGGGGGCCAAGGTGCAGCTGAACCGGCAGACCGAGGTTGGGCTGTCGTATCAGGGGCAGTTTGGGTCGGACACGCGGTTCCACTCGGTGAATGCGGGGGTTACGGTTCGGTTCTGATGAACCCTTGTGGCGCCGGGTGGGCTGACCTCACCCCATAGCGGCCTTGCGGGTGCTGGGTGCGATCAACGCACCCAGCACCATGCACACCAGGCCCAGCCACACCAGTGAGACCAGAGGGTATCGGCGGATCACAATCAGTGTGGGGCCCTGAGCGTCATCGGCAGGCACTTGCCCCATCAGCGCCGACGATGCCGGTACCCACACTTGCTGATCGCCCCACCAGCCGCGAATCACAAAAGGGTCCAGCAGATAGCGCGGGCCACCGGCATAGCGGGCATATCGATAGTCGAGAATTTCGCACAGCTGCCGCACGGGGCCCTGGTAACCAGCGGGCTGGTGCCTGCCATCCATGAACAGCGCCTGCCCGATGCTGGTGCTGCCCTGTGCACGCACCTCCACCTGCGCCACCGCCTGGTACCCCGAGTAGTTCTGCCCGGGCTCAGCCAGCGACACCCGTAATGCCGAGCCGTCTGGCAATGGGCGCCAGGTCTGCAGTTGCTCAGGCGATAGCTGAACAGCCTGGTAGGTATTCAAGGCCGTCGCCGCAAAGCCCCCCACCAGCGCGATCACCGCACCAGCGTGAATCAGCGCCAGCGAACCGGTTACCCGCAGCGCGCCCGATTTCCGGCTGCGAGCAACGCTGCATGCGCTCCAGTACAGACACGCCAGCAGCAGAAACGCCGCCGATGCCAGCGCTGCATCCAGCCATGGGAGCACCCTCACAATCTGGCTCGACAATACCCCCCGGCCCTCATACCAGGCGCTGATCAACCCGCCGTGCCACACCAGAGCAGCGCAAACCAGCAGCACCAACCCCGTGGTCACCGCCGCGTACACACCGCGGGCGGCTTTGCGCAGGAAGGTATATCCACCCACCAACCCCATCAGGCCGATCAAAGGGAGCAGGCTTTGGCTGAGGCTGTAGCCTTCCACCGTCCACTGGGCAAACGCACGTCTAAGCTGCTGCATCTCAGCGGCGTTCGCCCACATCACAAGCGTTTCGAAAAACGGCTTTTCATTCACAGGCTTTGCGGCTTCGGTCCATTGCCGAGCATAAGCCAGCGCCAACGCCGAACTGGCGGCCAGTGCCGTTGCGCAAAACAGCCAGACTGATAACCGGGTAGCCCATGAGAGCCTTGCCGGCGCACGCTGCGGATGGGCGAGCGGTTGATGCTGGCAATACAGTACGCACGCCGTAGCCGCCAGCACTGACGACAGCAACAGGTGCCCGAGCCAGGACGTGGTGCCGATGTACCTGTGCGAGCTGGCCAATGTCGCACTCCGCGTCACCGCCATGCTCAAGGCCGTGACTGCGGCCAGTAACAGGCTCAGCGCAGGCAGCAACCGGCTGAAGCCGCCCTGAGGGCGCCAGTGCCTGACGCCGTGCAGTACTGCCCCCAGCATTGCCCATACCACAAATGAACTGGTTTGCACCGGGTCCCAGTGCCAGAGCTGGCCAAAGGTGAAATCACCGAGCGCCCAGACCATGCCAAAACCGATGCCCGCCGTCATCAGGGCCCACGCCCTGCGGTTGTAGCGCAACGTACACGCGACGTAATCGTTCGGCTTACCTCGCAAGGCCTGAATGGCCGAACCCACCGGTGCCATGGCCCACACATAAGCCGCCAGCACCGCAGGGGCGTGCAACGCCATCCACACTTTCTGAAGGTGTGCATTCATACCCTGGCTGGCTTGCGCTGCCAGCCACGCTTCAGGCGTTGGGCTGAATGGCCCCATCACCACAGCTGTAGCCAGGTACCACGCCGTCAGCAGCCCCGGTGCGAGCGCCTCCCAACCCGGGCGCTGGGCCTGGCGCACCGCCAGGGGCGCGAACATAGCGGCCAGCAGCAACAGGGTGCCCTCATCCCCGCCCCAGAAATTGGCCGCCTTGAGGTAAGGCGCCAATGTTGGGCTGCTGTAAAGCCACACGTACCGGAAGCCGAAGCGGTCCAGCAGCAATGCACTCAAAAGTGCAAAGGAGCAGCCATAAATAATCAGCAGCGCCGCCTTCCACAGGTGGGCCCTTGCTGCTGTGCGTACGGCACCCGCGACCATGAGTACGCACGCCAGCCCCAGCAAGACGTTGCCGATACCGGGCACAAGTGCCAGCCCGGCAACCACAGCAAACCAAAGCCCCAGCCAAAGGCGAGCAGGCCCTGTTACAACAAGCCTCATTGCAGGCACCCCGCCCCTGTTTCATTCAGGTCGATCACCCGGTCGGCGTGGAACGCCACGACCGGGCGGTGGGTGATGAGAATCCGGGTACTGCCTGCAAACAGCGCGTCGATGTCGCGCAGTATCTGTGCCTCCATCGCGCTGTCGACACCGCTGGTGCTTTCATCCAGGATGAGAATCCTGGGCTTGAGCAAGATCGCCCTGGCCAGGGCGATGCGCTGGCGCTGCCCACCAGACAGCCGACTGCCGCGCTGCCCCACCAAAGTATCGAGCCCGTGCTCGAGCTGCTTCGCAAAGGCTTCCACCCCCGCCACCCGGGCAGCCAGGCACACCTCGTCGTCCGAAGCACAGGGCCGGCCGTAGCGAATGTTTTCCAGCAGGCTGCTGGAAAACAACTCGGTGGTTTGTGACACCACGGCCACCCTGCGGCGCAGGTGTTCAAGGCTGTGCTCGCGCAGGTCGACGCCGTCCAGCAAAATGCGACCGTCGTCAGGGTCAAAATGCCGTTGCAGCAGGTCTACCAGGGTCGACTTGCCGCTCCCCGAAGCACCGGTGACAAGCACCCGGCTGCCTGCCGGGATATCGGCAGTGACGGCCCGCAGTGCCTGCCTGTTACTGCCCGGGTAGGCGAAAGTGACCTGGTGAATGGCCAGATGGCCCCTGCCCCGCACTGCCCTGGCCGAGGCGGTATTGGTGATCAGCGGGCATTCCTGCGCCAGTTCCCTGACCCTGCCAACACTGACCTTTGCCCGTTGGTAACCGGTGTACAGGCTGGCCAGCGCCTGCACAGGGGCGCTCGCGCGTTGCATGTAGGTTACGAACGCAATGAGCACGCCAAGGGTAAGGCTGCCCTGAGCAATACGCTGGGCCCCCACCAGAAACACCAGGGCAATGCTGACGGACATCACCAGCGCCGGCAGCGAGCCTACCGCATAACCCACCACCTGCAATTTCAATGAAGAAACCCGCTGGCGCTCGTGCAGCCGCATCAAGTCGGCAAAACTGCGTGCCTGGCCGTTGAACGCTTGCACGCACTTCACCAGCCCCAGCGTTTCCATGAGAAAGGCGGCGATGTCTGTACCGCGTTCCCGGGTGTCCTGGCTCAGGCGCTCCACGTGCGCACGCGCCATGCGCAGGAACACTGCATTGACCAACAATACGGCGGCCAGCACCGCCAGCAGCTCGGTGCTCATGTACCCCAGCATGATCACGGCACCCGCGAACATCAGCGTGTTGTTCATCACGCTGAAGACCGCGTCCACTACAAAACGCTGCAGCTCAGCCATGTCGGCGTTCAGACGGGTGTGGATGTCGCCTTGGCGCGTGCTGGAAAAGTAATGTGGCGATAGCGTCAGCAGGTGTTTGAACATGTCCTCGCGCATACCGTGCAGCATGCGCGAGGATGCATGGGTATGCAGATAGCGGGTTACCCCGCCCAGCAGCGCGCATGCCACCGCGAGCGCCACCATGGCACTCACGCACACCAGCACAGTGTCGAAATCCCCCTTCAGCATGCCGTCGTCGATCAGGCGCTGGCTCAGGTACGGCTGGGCAAGCCCGGCAGCCGCAACAACCAGCGACAGCAGCGCCACCGCAGCGAACCTCGGCCATTGGGGCGCAGCAAAGGGCAGTATCCATTGCCACATGTTCAGATCAGCCGAACCGCTCGCCCCACCTTGCGGCAGGGTGAACCTATCGCCCGAGTGCTTGAGCCGGCCCATGCTGGCTCAGCGCTGCACGACACGCAGGGATGTCAGTACCTGGTCCCCACCGCCCGGGATCATGATCTGGCCCTTTTTCTCAAGCGTCTGCGAGTCGTAGATGGCGATGTCGTCAATGGTGCCGCCCACATACAGCTCCTTGCCGTCACTGGAAACGTTGACCGTGTAGTAAGTGTGGTCCAGGTCGATCCGCTTGATCAGCTTGCCGGTTTCGATGTCTGTCTTGGTGAGCTGGGTGTAGACCGTGTAGGCCTCATTGCGGCGTACAGGGTTGATGACCGACGAGAACAGCACCACAGAGGCATCTTCGAACTCATGGAAGCGCACCGAGTCCTTGGCTAGGTCCAGTGACCAGACGCCTGCCTTCTGCACGGTCTTGCCGTCGGCGCCGGTGTGGTTGATGTAGTACGGGGTGGCAAATTCCCCTGCCTGCTCGAACTGGGGCCAGATCGCCAAGGTGTCAGGCTCGCCGAACCCCGCGCGCTTCCAGGAACGCCAGGGATGCTGGCCGATCTGCTTGCCGGTTTTCGGGTCCAGCACCAGCATGTCCCAACTGAAGGCGTAGAGGCGCGAGGCATCGGGGGAGTAGATCAGCGATGACACGCGGCGCGGCACTTTCAACTTGCGCACAGGCTGGGCCTGCAAGCCGCTGGAGGTGTCGAACACCGCGATGTACGGGTCCATCACGTTGTATTCGCCAGGCAGCAGCTGGGTGGGGTTGACGAACACCGCCAGTTCCTTGCCATCCGGGGTAACATCAATCGCGTAGGGTGCCTTGGCGCGGATGCCGGATGACGAGAGGTCCGCACGGAATACCTCTTTGCCCGATTCCAGGTCAATACCCGACACGCTTTCCCAGCGATTGTGGATTACATAGGCCACCTTGCCGTTCTTCGAAACCGCCAAGGCCCCGGGGCTGTTACCCATCGAGGTATTGGGGATGTGGAAAGCCTTGATCACCTTGCGTTCTGCCGGGTCTGCCACCACCACCAGGTCGGGCCTGGCAGCGGTGACCAGGTAGTCCTTGGCGGTTGCGAACGGGCTGGTCAATACCAGGCCCAGGGCCAGAACGCCAGCCACAGCGGCCTGGCGAAGCGTTGCTTGGTTCTTGTTGTTCATGAGTATCCCTCTTGCCCCAGAGCCGGTCCGGTAGCGCAAAAGCGTGAGCAGTGATTACTTGGGAAAGACTGCCTTGAGGTTTGCCCAGTCGTTGGGGGCCGAGTCGTTGCCCTCGCTCCACTCCGGGTAGGTATGCAGCGAGTCAGGTACCTGGGCTGGCCACCAGCAAGGGTCGGAACATCCGTACAAATCGGCTTCCATGGGTTGGCAAAGCCCGGCAACGCCCAGAAACGGGTCAACCTCCCAACCGGGGTCGAACGTGGTGGCGCAGCCGACCACAGCAGACATGGCCACCACTTCGTTGGCCTCACCGTTCTCCAGCGCCACTTCGACTTGGTGCGCTTTCATGTTCATGGACTTCATGTGGTTCATGGCTGGACACTCCGAGTGCTCAAGTGCTTCTGAAAGAAGCGCGGGTTCTTCTGCAGGATTTCCATATAGACCTCGATACCGAAATCCACCCATTCGCGCATCAGGTCGCAGTAGTGATAGGTGGGTGAGTATGGGTCGCCAAAACGGGCGTAAGACTCGTGGTAACAGCCGCCGGCGCACAGGTTGCGAATCTGGCAGGTGGAGCACCCTTTGCCGGCGCGCTGGGTAGCGCCCTCCAGAAACGCTCCCAGTTCCTTTTTGGCGATACCCTCGTCCACATTGCCAAACAGCGGCATGTCCGAACCCGTAAAGCGGTGGCACAGGTTCAGGTCGCCTTTGTGATCCACCGCCAGCAACCCCACGCCGGCACCACAGGGCAGTGCCTTCTTGCGGCCTTCGTAAAGGTCGCTCATCAGCTGGTGCATATTGGAAAACCCGTTGTTCCTGCCCTCCAGTGCCGCGTCCCGGTAAGCGAGCCCCAGCGTCTTCATGCTGTCGAACACCTGCCGCAGCTCGTCCGATTGCAGGTTGAACGCGGTCACCGCGCCAGAGGTGGCAGGCGCAACGCCCACCTCAGCAAAACCAAGGTCATCCTTGAGGTGCTCGTGGATGGCGACCACATCGGTAAAGCCCGCAGTCAGCGTCACCCGAACCCCCACAGGTTTGGAGGTGTAGCGCTGCAACAGCATCCTGGATTTGGCTGCGACCACAGCGTAAGTGCCCTGCCCGCTTACCGTGATCCTGCGCCGGTCATGCACCGCCTGCGGGCCATCCATGCTGATGGATAGGCCGAAGCGGTGGGCGTCGAGGTAATCGACGATATCCTCCGTGAGCATGGTTGCGTTGGTGGTCATCGAGAAATCGACCCGCTTGCCCAACGCGGCACAGCGCGCCTCGGTGTAAGCAACCACCTGCTTGATCAGCGGCAAGTTGGTCAGCGGCTCACCGCCAAAAAAAATCACATTGATGCGCTGATGCACAGCGCCTTCCGCCAGCAACAGGTCAATGCTCTTGCGCGCCGTGTCAAAACTCATGCGGCGCCCTTTGGTGGGTACGTCCAGGTCTTCCTTGTAGCAATAGGTGCAGCTCAGGTTGCAGCCGGTGTTCACATTGAGCACCACCGTGCTGATTGGGAACGCCGTTATGCTCACGTCCATGCCAGCATCGGGGGTGCCAGGTGAATCGCCCAGAATCGACAGGCCTTTGAAATTTTCAAGGGTCTGGGCCAGGTCGGCAGGCGCGGCGACACCGCCGAAGGCCTTCTCCAGCCCTTCGAAAGACACCTGTTCATGGGCTTTGAGGAAATCGATGATTTCCCCGCCCAGCGCATCAAGCTCGAACAAACCGCTGGAAGGGATGTGAAACAGCACATGCCGCGCGCCCATCTTCACATCGTGAAAACTGAATCGGTTGACAAACAAATTGCCCATGGTGCCTTCCTCGCTGTTCAGCGGATGGGTGGGTCGTTCCAACGCTGTACGGTGACGACCAGCGGCTTGCTGGCCTCGACCTTGCGGTCGCCGTCGCTGACAACTGCGGTTACCTTGAGGTCGCCGGCATTGTTGGTGTGGAACTTGCGCGCGGGGTTCGGCCCGGCGTCCCCGGGCATGAACAGGCCATTGGCGTCCATGCTCCCGGCGAACTGGAGGTCGTCCATCGAGGTGGCGTAAGGGGTGCCGTTATCCACCGACCAGGTCGCGGGCATGTAACCCAGACGGATATCGTCGTCGGTACCGGGCTTGCCATCCGGGCCGAAGCTGTAGGCAACGGCTTCAAACTGCACCGGCACCTTGGGCATGGCCCCCTTGTTGGCCCCGACACGCGCCATGGCCTGGCCGGGCTCGATGGTGATGAAGTCCACGGTGTGGTACACCGCCAACCCTGCCTGCAGGCGCGCTGCACCCACCCCCACCTCGCGAATACCCACCTTGGCGCCCTCGGCGGCGCTGGCTTCGACAACCACCTTGTCGGGCGAACGCTCCACAACCTTGGCGGTAACGCCATCGCCCAGCGCTACGTCGCCCGTCAGCCCTGTACCGTACAGCGTGACTTTCTGCGACGCCCCCGCTTTCAGGTAGGTGGGCTGAACCGCAACGATCTGGGGCTGATCACCGACCCGGGCAGCCTGCAGGGTACCGCCGATGGCGTCCACGCCGGGCTCGAACCAGCGCCCTTTCAGGTGCTGCCCATCGGCAGACAGCGCGAAGACTTGCTGGAACTCCTGGTTGCCCTGCTTGACCGTTGCCCGCCATTCGTAACCGGTGAACACGACGGCCTTGCCCTCTGCAATTTCATGTTTGCCATTGGCGTAGGTCATCTGCATGGAGATGCTATAGCGATCAGTACCAATGGCTGAAACCGTTGCCGTGCCTTCATAGAAACCCCAGCCAGGGCGGTGGCCCGTGACCCGCCAGTTACCCGTGGGCGCCACTGCTTTATGCTCACGCCACGTTGACCAGGCCTGGGTATCGAACGCATATCGGTTACCCAGCACCCTGGGCATTTCCTGGGAGGCGATGTCCCACCAGTTACGGTCGCGGCCCGCCTGCTGGATTTCGATGGTGGGGAACTGGCCGACATGGAAGCTGGCGAGTTTGCGCCAATCTTCCTGGGTACGACGTTGCAGGGCGATGCGGCCATAGGAGTGGCAGCGGGCGCAGGTTTCGGCCACGTGCTTGTCATCCGGCGTTTCCACCTGCGTGAAGTCCCGCTCCAGCAAGTAGCGGCGGCCGGCGGTTTCCTCGGGTGCCAAGCCATTGGTGTCTGCGAGGTACTTCACCAGCGTGAGGCGTTCGTCGGCAGTAAGCCGAACCCCGTGTGCTGCCACCATCCTGCCAATGGTCATGTCCCACCCTTCGGGGGTTCTGCGGGACTGGTCGATACGGTTCAGGCCCGCATTCTCGACGGGAAGGTGGCAAACACCACACTTGGCATTGAGCAGGGCCTTGGCTTCAGTCGCAGGGTCGGCGTATGCAAACAACGGGATTGCAGAAACGGCAAGGGACAACGCCAACGGGCGCACGGGGGTAGAAAATGCACGGTGTGGGCGCATTCTTTGGGCTCCCTGTTTTGTTGTGGTTATGACTCAGGCTCAACAATCACGCCTGCTGTGCTGCCAGCGGCCATGACTTGGCTAAAGGCTACGATCTGCGCGCAAAAGGCTGTATCAAGAAACGGCAAGCAACAGCACTTTGGCTATCAAGAAATGGCAACCCCGTCGCTCGGTCGACAGGTAGCGCTTGCGCGGTGATGTTTTCTTACAAAATAATTTTCAGCGGACGGCGAGCTTGCGCCCAAGGCAGTACCCGTCCGGGATAGCGCCACCTAGAAAAAAAACAGCCTTCCGTGAGGTAGCCCATGCGCGCCATCAGAGAACCGTCACCTGTAGAGGCTCATGCGAGCCCGTCATTCGTGTGCTGTGAAACCAGCGATGTGTTGGAACAGGCCTCTGTGCTCCCCAAGTGGAACCAGGAATATGTGCAGATCAGCGAGGGGGCTTTCACTGGCGCCTTGCAGGACCTGTCGCTGGGGCCGATTCAGGTGTTCCGCGAAACCATGGACAAGGCCGTGGACCAACACGGGTTGCCCTGGCGCAACAGCTTCGCGATCGGGGTGCCCAATGCCATTGTCGGCGACGGTTTCTGGTGCGGCGACAGGCTTGAACAGGACTCGGTGTTCTTTCTAAAGCCCAATTCGGAGCTACGGTTCAGAACGCCGTGTAAATCCGACATCTATGTGGCAGTGGTCGACATGACGCTGCTAGGCGAATACGCCGAGAGCGTAGAGGGCGTGGATGCCGCCCGCATCACCGCCATCAGCGGGGCAAGCGCTGCCTCTGCCGAACTGTGCAGCGCCATCCGCAGCAGCCTCGGCCACATCTTCACCGGCCTGAGCACCAACCCGCATGCACTGGAAAATGACGTGCTGCTGCGCGACCTGCTGAGCGAAACGCTGCACACCATCTCTGCCAGCCTGAGCCATTTAAGCCAGGCGCCGCAGCACCACCCTGGCCAGTTCGTGCATCGGCATATCGTGGAGAAAGCGCGAGAATTCATTCTGTCGCGCTACAGCCTGCCGCCCTCGGTGCAGGAAATCTGCCTGGAGCTGCGTATCAGCCGGCGAACGCTGCACTATGCATTTCAAAAGGTGCTGGGTATCAACCCGGTAAGCTACCTGCGTTATGTACGGCTGCATGGCGCGCGGCAGATGCTGCTGGCTGCCGGCACCGGCCAGGTGCTGATCAGCGAAGTGGCGGCGCAGTGGGGGTTTCTGCACGCGGGCATGTTCTGCACCTACTACCGCCAGTTGTTCGGTGAAACGGCGAGCACCACCCTGATGCGAAATGCGCCCACCCACTACCCTTGCGATGGCCATGGTTAACGGGCAGGTTGGAGCAGAGCGCGCGATGGGCCGCCCAACGGCCCCCAATCATCAATGCAAGCTCAGTCCCGATACCCCGGCGCTACCCGGTCCAGCATCCTTACCATTGCCTTCCACGCCAACGCCCCCGCATCGTGGTCGGTCAACTGCCCCTCCATCACCGGCCGCCCAGGGTCATTGAACTGCCGTTCGGTGTGCACGCACACCTCATGGGCCGGCAACACCAGCTTGCCACTGGCCATGGCGGTTACCTGGATTTCGCAGGCCTTCTCCAGGTAATACATGCGCATGAACGCCTCCCCCACCGTGCGCCCAACCGTCAGCAGGCCATGGTTACGCATAATCATCACCGGCTGCTGACCCAGGTCGGCCACCAGGCGCTGCTGTTCATCCAGGTTCAGCGCCACCCCTTCATAATCGTGGTAGGCCACCTTCCCATAGAACTCCATCGACATCTGGTTTACCGGCAGCAAACCGCATTCCAGCGCCGCCACTGCGCACCCGGCGCGGGTGTGGGTGTGCAACACGCACTGGGCGTCTTCCCGTGCCCCATGGATGGCGCTATGGATGACAAACCCGGCCGGGTTGACCGGGTATTGCGAAGGCTCGACGGCATTACCCTGCAGGTCGATCTTCACCAGGCTCGACGCGGTGATTTCCTCGTACAGCAACCCGTACGGGTTGATCAGGAAGTGGTGCTCCGGCCCCGGCACCCGCACCGAGATATGGTTGAAGATCAGGTCGGTCATGCGCAGGTGTGCGATCAACCGGTAGCAGGCGGCCAGTTCTTCGCGCAGCTCACGTTCATGCTTCATGTTCTTGCAGCCTCCCAGGCCATTGAAGTGGGGGCAGCGGTTACTTGCTGGCCCAGGCGTTGAACCGCTCTTCCAACTCATCACCATGGTCTACCCAGAACGCCACGTCCATCGACAGCGCGCCCTGCAGGTTCTGCCTGGAGGTGGGCACCCACTGGGCCAGGCCCGGGTCGAGTGCAGCGGCAGCCTGGGTGTTGGTAGGCCCGTAGGGGATCTGCTGCACGTAACGCACCTGCACCTCGGGCTGGTTGGCGTAGGCAATCAGCCGCTTGGCCTGCGCCACATGTTTGGAGCCCTTGATGATGGCCCAGTAGTCCATGCCATACAGGCTGCCCGGCCAGACCACCGCCAACGGCGCCCCGGCCTGCGCTGCGGCGGCAATGCGCCCGCTGTAGGTCGAGGTCATCACCACGTCCCCTGCGGTGAGCCACTGCGCCGGCTGGGCGCCCGCCTCCCACCACTGGATATAAGGCTTGAGCTCGCTGAGCTTGGCGAAGGCCCGGTCTACCCCCTGCGGGGTCGCCAGCACCTTGTAGACGTCCTCCACCTTGACCCCGTCGGCCATCAGTGCGAACTCCAGGTTGTATACCGCGCGCTTGCGCAGGCCGCGCTTGCCCGGGTACGTCTTCACATCCCAGAAGTCTGCCCACGAGGTGGGCGCCTTGGCCAGCTTGTTGCGGTCGTAGGCAATGGCCACGCTCCACACCAGCGCCGCCGAGCCACAGGCCTGCGCGGCCTCGGGGATCAACTGGTCGGCGTGGCCGAGCTTGGCCCAGTCCAGCTGTTCGTACATGCCTTCATCGCAGCCGCGCATCAGGTCGGGGCCCTCGATCTGCACCACGTCCCAATCCACATGGCCGGTATCGACCATTACCTTGATGCGGGCCATTTCCCCGTTGTATTCACTCTGGATCAGCTTGCTGTTGTCCTGCGCACTGAACGGCTGGAACACCGCCACATCCTGGGCTTTCTGGCCGGCGCCACCGTAACCGACCACCACCATGTCCGGTGCAGCCTGGGCAGTGGCCATGCCAAGGCATAGCAGCAACGCGCCAAGGCCGGGCTTTTGTGCAAACGCTTTCATCGGTGAACCCTCTTTTTGTTTTTGTGGGTGACTGAAAACTAGTCCCGCAATAGTAAAAAAACAAGTTGATTTTTTACTATGGGTACATTTTCATTGAAGAATAAAAACAAAGCCGGAGCTCAACACCATGGCGACCTTCCCGCACCTGTTCCAGCCGCTGCAGATCCGTGGCAAGCGCCTTAAAAACCGCATCATGTCCAGCGGCCACGACACCTCGATGCCTACCGACAACCTGGTGAACGACCGCCTTGTCGCCTACCACAAGGCCCGCGCCGAGGGTGGCGTCGGGCTGATCGTGCTGCAGGTGGCCGGCGTGCACGACAGCGCCCGCTACACCTCCCATGTGCTGATGGCCACCGATGACAGCTGCATCGAGGGCTACCGCCGGCTGGCCGAGGTGTGCCATGCCGAGGGCACCGTGGTGCTGTCGCAGGTGTTCCACCCCGGGCGCGAGATCATGGAGTCCGCCGACGGCCTGCTCGCCGTTGCTTACTCGGCCTCCGCCGTGCCCAACGAGCGCTTCCGGGTGATGCCACGGGCGCTGGACCAGGCCATGATCGACGAGATCGTCGCCGGTTACGCCGCCGCCGCACGCCGCCTGCACCAGGCCGGTATCGATGGCGTCGAGGTGGTGGCCAGCCACGGCTACTTGCCGGCGCAGTTCCTCAACCCGCGGGTGAACCGCCGCAGCGACGGCTACAACGGTACGCTGGAGCAGCGCCTGCGCTTTTTGCGCGAAGTGCTGGCGGCCGTGCGCGCCACCACCGACGAGCAGTTCATCATCGGCCTGCGCATCAGCGCCGATGAACGCGATACCGAAGGCCTTACGGAAGATGAATCGCTCACGGCCGTGGGGGCCCTGCAAGGCAGCCTCGACTACGTGCACATCGTGGCGGGCACCTCGGCATCGCTCGGCGGCGCCGTTCATATTGTGCCGCCGATGGCCATCGAGGCAGCCTACCTGGCCCGCGAAGCCGAAACCTTCAAGTCGCGCCTGAACATTCCGCTGTTCGTGACCGGCCGCATCAACCAGCCCCAGGAAGCCGAGTTGATTCTGGCGCGCGGCCAGGCCGATGTGTGCGGCATGACCCGCGCGCTGATCTGCGACCCGCTGATGCCAAACAAGGCCGACAGCGGCCGGGCTGAAGACGTGCGCGCCTGCATCGCCTGCAACCAGGCGTGCATCGGGCACTTTCACCGCGGCCTGCCGATTTCCTGCATCCAGCACCCGGAAACCGGGCGCGAGCAGCAATACGGCCAGTTGCCCCAAGCCGCCACGCGCAAACGCGTCATGGTGGTGGGCGGCGGCCCGGCCGGCATGAAAGCCGCTGCCGTGGCGGCGGCGCGGGGGCACCAGGTAACGCTGTACGAGGCCAGCGCCCAGCTGGGCGGCCAGGTACTGCTGGCGCAGTTGCTGCCGCGCCGCGCAGAATTTGGCGGTGCCAGCACCAACCTGCAGCGGGAGATGCAACTGGCCGGTGTCGAGGTGGTGCGCAACACCCGGGTAGACCGGGCACTGGTCGAACGTGTACGCCCGGACGCCGTGGTTGTCGCCACCGGTGCCGAGCCCTATTGGCCGCACTTCGAGCGCGCCGGCGAACTGCAAGTGGTGGACGCCTGGCAACTGCTACGTGACCAGGTGAAGCCCGGCCGTTCGGCGCTGGTGATGGACTGGCGTTGCGACTGGATTGGCCCAGGCATCGCCGAACGGCTGGTGCGGGCCGGCCATCAGGTGCAACTGGCGGTAAACGGCACCCACTGCGGCGAGAGCCTGCCGCTGTACGTGCGTGACCAGCTGGCCGGCGAGCTGCACAAGCTGGCAATCCCCATCACCCCCTATGCCCGGCTGTACGGCTGCGACGACAACACGGTCTACCTGCAGCACACCGCCAGCGGCGAAGCGATGCTGTTCGAACACATCGACACCCTGGTGCTGTGCATGGGCCACCAGCCGGTCGATACCCTGGCCGAGCAGATCCGCGACTTGGCGCCTGTCTACCGCATCGGCGACTGCCTGGCCCCGCGCACGGCTGAAGAGGCGATCCACGAAGGTTTGAAAGTCGCCGCCGCCTTGTGAGCCTGTTTATACTCCGAGGCTTTGCAGGGTCGATCGGACATCGCCATGAGTCGCCACATTAGCAAAGCGCCACAGGCCGAGGACGGCGCCAGCGCGCCGCAGTTTCTGGGTACGCGCATCCGCGGCCTGCGCAAGCGCCGCGGCATGACCCTGGCCGAGCTGGCCGCACAAAGCGAGCTCACTGCTGGCTACATCAGCCAGCTGGAGCGCAACCTGTCGTACCCGTCCATCCCGGCGCTGTTCAACATCGCCCGCAGCCTGGGCGTGACCATCCAGTGGTTTTTCGCAAGCGAAGCCGTCACTGCGCCCGAGGATGAAGGCTACGTGGTACGCAAGCACAGCCGGCTGAGCGTGTATTACGAAGACGGCATCGTCGACCAGTTGCTCACCCCCCAGCCCAACCGCGAGCTGGAGATGCTGCATTCACGCTTCCCGCCGGGCACCTACAGCCAGACCAGCTACAGCCATGAAGGCGAAGAAGCGGGCTACGTGCTTAGCGGCCAGTTCGAGTTGTGGGTGGGCGAGCGGCATTTTGTGCTGGAAGAAGGCGACAGTTTCAGCTTCTCCAGCCAGCAGCCGCACCGGTATGGCAACCCTGGTGAAGCGGACGCTATTGTGATCTGGGTGATTACACCGCCGACCTTCTAGCGGCCTTGCCGGCGATGGGGCATGGGCTACCATCGCCCTCTGGGCACTACGACCTCCCAGCGCTCACATTTGTGATACGCCCTGTACTGCTCGTCGCCATCCTCGACGAATCGCACCATCACAGCCGCAACCTCACAGCGGTCGAAACCATTTTCAGGCTTGAATGACTTGGCCGTTCGCCCCACCACGTTGCCTTGCCTATCGAGCAGTTTATAGCAGCCCGCGTCCTCCTTGAGCGTTAGGGGATCCCCTTCACGAATGCCCTTGATCGCATCATGGATTGCGGCATTGGGCAGTTGGCGACCCGCAAAGCCAAGGTCGATCTGTTTCAGCGACAGTTGCTGATAACGCAGCTCCAGTTCCGCGAGGGGTACCCCATGGAATGTCCGTTGCTGAACGTCACCCGCCAGGCTGCAACTGAATGGATTGCCATTGGCAAACTCACTTAACGTCAGGGTTTGTTCAGCGCGCGTCATGCCGACGTAGTACAACCGTCGCTCATCAGCCAACGTATCGACTTGGGCGCTCCAGCCGCCATCGAGCAAAACGACATGTCTAAACTCGAGGCCTTTGGCCGAATGGACAGTACCCAGATAGAGGCCGCCCTTGGGTTGCTGGCGCAGCTCGCGGGCGTAATCGTAAAGCCAATCGACCATGGCAGCACTGCCAAGTTGGCATTCGCCCAGTTCACCTTGCATCTGCTCGAAGGCGACGCGGAAAAAGTCCATCCAATCGCCTGTTGCCAACTGCTCGGTGCGAGCCAGGCGTGACCACGCATCAGCTGCACAACAATCCCCCTCCAAGCCCCGCAAATAATCCATTACAACGATAAAGCCGCGCTGGCGCGTGAGAGGAAGCGTTGTATCTTTGTCGGCTGCCAGGAAATAAGGAACTTTGTGCTGTTCGCACCAGGCCTGAATTGGCCAAAGGTACCGATGCGTGCGTGCTAAAACAGCGCAACCGTTCCAAGCGCCCTGCTCTAGCTCCCTTAATCGCTCCAACTCGGCCATCACCGCCTGCGCCTGCAAGTTACCGTGCTCGCGGTCGCCAGGCTGGATCAGCAGGCGCAACACCCGCCCTTGACGCTGTTCATCCAGCTGTTCCCACACTCCGCCAGCAGGCATATCCTGCCGAGAACGGTTGATCTGAATGGGATTGGCCTCCTTCAGCCGCGCCGGGTTCTGGGCTATGAGCCCGTTGGCGGCCTCGATGATTCGCAGGGAAGAACGGTAGTTATCGACCAAAAAGCTGGTGGTTGCTTCATAGTCCTCACGGAACTTTTCGATGTATCGGTTATTGGTAGCACGCCAGGCGTAGATGTTCTGGTCATCGTCACCCACAGCGATTATGCACAAGCGGCCATCCTCCTCGGCGTGTCGCCCAGCCAGGGCGCTTACCAGCCGGTATTGGAGGTCATCAATGTCCTGGTACTCGTCCACCAGAATGTAGCGATAACCACGCAGCAGTTGCTCGCGCAAGTCATCCTCACCCTCGATGTTGCGTTTGCCTTCCAACAGCTCTACCGCATCGCTCAGCACTTGCTTCAGCGCGTGCTCCGGTACTGTTTCGCCGCGGTCAAAACGTGTCCCGGTCAACCGCATGGCCATGCTGTGATAGGTCAACACGCTGACGCCGTAAGCATCACGGCCGACCAGTGCCAGCAGCCGATTACGAATCTCGTTCGCCGCATGGCGGTTAAAGGTGAGCGCCACAATGCTCGCCGCCGGTACTCGCCGCACCCGAAGCAGATAGGCGATACGGTGCACGATGACACGTGTTTTACCAGAGCCCGGCCCTGCCAGCACCAGCCTGTTCACATCATCATCGTCTGCCACTATCAGCTTTTGGGTAGTGCTCAGCGACTCGATGATTGATTTCCATGATTGCTCACTGGTCGCCAGTTTCAGCACGTCCTCGCGGCCGTTGAAGTGCCGCTTGATAAAGGCCTGCTTACTGTCGGTGAAATAATCGAGCACCAGACGTAACGCATCGGCCATTTCCGTTAAAGCCACTTCCGCATACTCGCGCATCACATGGACTTGGATGCGCTTCTCTCGGTAATGCTCATCGAGACGCAGGTAGTCTTCCTTGAGAAACGTTTTACGCTTGTCATCCTTTTCGACGTCGATGGTCATAGCCCGACGCATGACCGTCATGCCATGGTTGAGGGTCAAGATATCCTGGCGGTGCAGATAAAGTAGAACGTGCTCAATGACCTTACGGCGCCTGGCGGCCGGGATAAGATGTGGCAGCTCCAGATCGTTTTCGATCACCTGAAGCAGCTCGCCAAAACTTGTTTCGACGAGCAGATCTGCGCCACGCATGCCAGGGGGCAACTTGCCTACCAACAGGTTTAGAAACTTGCTGGCCAATGTACGCCTCACGTCCCCAAACCCTACGATCCTCGCCCATGGGTGACCGCCTTTGATGCGCAGCTTGAGGTAATCGCGATTGAGTTGGCGGAGCTCGAAGCTGCTGCGCTGCTGATCATCCGCATCGTGGTCCTGGGCAAGGCTGCGCAACAGCCGTAACACATGCAGCGGCAGCAGGTCTTCCAGCGCAGTTGTCGCCTTGAGTTCAGCGGTGAGTGCCGGCAAATTCAGGTCCTGCCAGCCACCTTGCTCGGCGTCTGGCGCCATCTCTGGCAAACATTGCAGCAGCGCCCTCTCCAATTCGAGCGTGTTTCGCAGGCGCTGACTTGATGCACCTGCTATGCCATGGCGCACATACAGTGTTATTTGAGAATCGTTGACCAGCAGCCCCATTTCCTCGAGCTGCTTGAGGGCGGTGGCGACTTCTTCAGACTCCAGGCTGGTCAATTTCATCAACTGATCGGTATTCACTCGCTCGTCTGCATCAGCGGAGTACAGGAAACGCAGGATCGCCCTGAACTCCTCCAACCGCCTCAGAGGCAAGTTCGCCTTCAGCAAACGTCTCTCGGCTTCGTCTTCACTGACATCCAGCCGCGCGGGGAATATCTGCGTATGGTTTTCTTCACGCTTGAGATAGTCGCCACGCTCAAGCCAGGCCACCGCCGTCACGACCTTGGTTTCGGCATCGCGCTCATCGGCAGAAAAACTCGTTTCTACCTCATCATCCAGCAGGATCTCACCGGCGGTGATGACCAACTTGCCGCCCTTGCGTCGGTTACTTTCAATGCGCAACTTGCGCAGTATTTGCTGTATGTCACGGATGCTGAGCTTGGCGCGTTCGCTCATTCCAAACTGAGTTTCAATGTCTTGCGGGTCGTACAGCAGCACACAACGTGCGTCCCCTTGGTCACGGCCAGCCCTGCCCGCCTCCTGCAGGTAGTTTTCCAGCGAGCCGGGGATGTCAGCATGCACGACAAGGCGGATATCGGCTTTGTCCACGCCCATACCGAAGGCATTGGTGGCAACGATGATTCTCAGTTGCCCTGCCTTGAAATCATCCTGGATATCGGTCTTTGTATTCGGCTCGAGGCCCGCATGGAAATGCTTGCACGACCAGCCTTGGCCGATTAAAAAGTCGGACAGCTCTTCAGCACTTTTACGGCTGGAAACGAAGACTACGGCGCCCCCATCCTGCGCATCAAGATGTTCGCGCAGTAGCCCGTCGGTGCGTGCCCACTTCTCTGCTTTGGCGCAGGGCAGTACGTCAAAATGCAGGTTCGTTCGCTCGTGGCCGCCAGGGAAGATCTTGAACTCGATGCCTAGGCTTTCATGGAAGTGGCTTTGGATATCCGCCAGCACGTCAGGCTTTGCCGTCGCGGTGAAGCAACCGATCTGCGCGAGGGGTTGATCACCTGTGTATTCACGTATAAAGCGTGACACATAGAGATAGTCGGGGCGGAAGTCGCTCCCCCACTTCGACAGGCAGTGTGCCTCATCAAAAATCCAGGCCCCGACCTGCCGCTGACGGATCGCGCGCCGGAACGCCTTATTGCGAAACTGTTCCGGCGATACCAGCAGAATGCCGACATCGCCCATTTGAGTCTTCTCAAGTACGTCAGCGCGCTCAGGCAGGGTGAGCAGGCCGTTGAGGGCAGCAGCGCACTGGACGTTGCGCTCTATTAACCCGTCCACCTGGTCCTTCATCAGGGATTGCAGCGGTGAAATGATAACCGTCAGACTGCCGTTGCGATGAAACCGATTCAACGCCGGCAATTGGTAACACAGTGACTTGCCCCCACCGGTCGCCAGAATGGCCAGTACATGCTGCCCACGCATGCCGGCAAGAACGATATCGTGCTGAAGACTCTCACCCGGCCGTTCGTACCGAAAATCTGGGAAGCCGAAATAGCGCCTCAGCTCATGACGCGGATCATGCGTCGTCTGGCAATACTGACAGTCTTTCCGCTCACACGGTACATCCCTCAGTTCGAAGATCAGTCGACCTGCCTCTGGAAACTGATGGCGAACCCAAGGCGCTAACACTGAATTCCCGCCTGAAACCCGGAGCCAGGCCAACGCGTAGGCCAGTGGCCAGTGCAAGTGCGCTTGCTGCAGATCGTCTTCTAAAAGTTGTTCCAGGCGCGCTCGACATACCTTCAAATCGCGCGATTGAGAGGGGTCCGCTTCGTGAAGTACCAGTGAAAGCTGTACACGAAGCTCGGCTAACCCCAGCGGCGCTTGCCCGGTAAAGGAAGCGAACAAAGCCCCCAGTTCGGTTTTTGCGTCGGGTGCCAACAACGCTTGGTAGCAAAGAAGCTCGGCCTTGCTATTCTCGCTCAATTGGGCAAAGGCCTGCCGCTGGTCCTGAAAAAGAACCAGCGTGGAGCGGCAGTCCGACAACGGCGAGTTGAGGCTATCGCGGACCAGCTTGTAATCCTTGATAAGCCGGTGGTAAGGGTTTTGCGGGAACGCCAGTGGCGATAGACGCAAGGTGTCTATCACCGGCAGATTGTGCAAGGCCATACCAGGCGAGAGTTCGCGCAAGAGGGGTAGATCATGTTCAACGACATTGTGCCCTAGAACGTAACCAGCCCCCGCGGACAACGCGTCCACTTGTAGCAGCGCTGCGGCCGGGCTGGTGGAAACCTTCAGTTCCAGTTCCGCGGCGGTGTCAGGCCGGAGCGCCCCGACCATCGTTATGCGAGCAGGCTGATGGTTTTTGGGCGGAACCACCTCAAGGTCCAGTAACAGGGCCTTGGGCTGAGATAATGACGACATCGAACGAGCATTCCCTGCTTGATTATTCCGGCGATCATCGCTGAGCCGGAGAGCTTTGATGATTGATCACGGCAATCATGCCATTATTTTTGATCCCAGTAGCAATCAAAGGCGCGCTACCAACCTGGCAGAAACCAACGCCTTCGCCCCGTAAAATTGCTAAGTCGCATGAGCCCATTACAGAGCAGAAAGAGCCTACAGTATGCCCGCAATGATCCGCCTCGCTGTACCGGAAGACGCGCAGCTTTTACCTGCCATCGAAACATCCGCTGCTCAGGCGTTTCGCCAGATTGCCGAATTGAGCTGGCTGGCTGATTCGCCGCCAATGCCCATCGCGCGTCATCACCCACTCATCGCGCTGTCGACATGTTGGGTTGCACTGGATGCCGAAAACAGGCCACAAGGGTTTCTCAGCGCCGAGCAACACGGCAATGATCTACACGTCCATGAACTATCCGTAATGCAATCCATGCAGGGCCAAGGTACGGGACGGCGCCTGATGGAGGCAGCGAAGGATTATGCGCGTTCAGGCAGACTGGGTTCCGTAACGCTGACCACATTCAAAAACGTGCCGTGGAATGCGCCGTTTTATGCGCGCATGGGGTTTGAGGCGATCGCCGCTCACGAGCTGGATCCGAGACTTGCGGCGATATTGAGTGAGGAATACCAACACGGATTTGCTCCGAACAGTCGGTGTGCCATGGCTTGGGCGGTGGTTTGAATACACAATGTTCAAGCCTCCCAGCCACCGAGAAATGAGGTTGTTGGCAGCAAGCATCCGGCCGGCGAGAAAAATCAGAATTTAGCCCTTCCTTGTAGGGCGTTTCCCAAAGATACTCCCCTACCCTGTTATTCGTTGCGATCCTTTTTTCGCCGTTTTAGTCTCGGCTCGTCGTTGCACATCAACGACCGGCTTTGACAGGCCGCGACGATATACAGCGCCCACCCGTTCATGGCGGTTGTGCATGGGGCACGCTTGCGTGCGCCGGTTTCTGTGTTCGCCGGTCTGTCAACCCATGCACAGCTGCCACCTTTCCGTTTGACAGCGGGTTGGCGGTGGCCCCACCGAGAACACAGTCCGATGCTTAAAATCGTCCCTGATCCGCCCACTACGCCCCAGTCGCTCGAAGATACTTTGATCCAAGCTACTGATTACGCCCTTTGCGCCTCGACCGTTGTGCAGCAGGCAATGATGCTACAACCCAAGTCACCTGCCTCCATCTTGATGATGGCGTCAATGCATGAACTGGAAACGCTCCGAGCATTGCTCGAGGCTGCATTGATTCAGGTGCAGGTGCGATCCGAGCCGAGATCCTGGCATTAACGATTTCTTTGTCTGACGCCTGGGCTTGTCGCCCGTCAGGGTAGCCAGTACCAGACCGCGGAGTGCTTCGGAGAGCGACCACAGTGCCCATTGAAGAAAACAAATTCACCGTTGGTAAAACCACCTTCTACCAGGGCTCCAACCAAACTCACCCTCTATTTCGTATCGAGCCTGGCATTCCTTGCCAAAGCGCACGAGAGCAAGCCTCGGAGCTCATGGGCTACGCGAGGGACATGACGTTGGATGGCCTGATGGAAAACAAGCCCCAGCTGATATGGGCGTCGCACTATCTGTGCGCGTTGGCCAAGGCGCTGCTGGATGATGCCGAGCTGGGGATGATGCGCTGAGTTGGACTCAGCGAGCTTATGGCCTTCAAGACCCGTCATTGCCGGTTTTGAAGGCTGACCGTTTTGCACACCTCGTGAGGTAAGCGACGCTCTAGGGTCAGATCTTCGCCTCCTGATACGGTCGACAGCTTGAACCATAAGCGCAACTTTGCACCGCCGAAAGACCACAAAGCGGTGCCGGCCATTTCACTCCCGCAAACGTACGACCCAGCAAACGCCCGCATTGAATCACTACCTGGTGCTATCCTCTTTCACCGGATTCTTATCACTCCAAACCAAGTACCGCATCAGCACACTAGTTGCTGCCAATGGCCGGCCTCTAAACAGGCTTCACCCGGTACCTTGAACAACGGCGCCCGTGCCACAACCGCATTACAGAGATCCAGGATGTCCCTTCTCCCGCTCTCCTTCCACGCACTGCCTGATCATTGCAAAGCTGTGCTCTACGTGCTGGTAACGTCGTTCCCTGGCAAGGGCAAGACCGCGCTGATCAAACTGCTGCGCACCATGGAGATCCGTCACGATAACGGCAGGCTGCTAGACGCCAGCAACTTGCCCGCCTCGCTGGAGTGGCTGCAAAGCCTGGGCTGGGTGGAAGTAGAACAGCGCAACGAAGGGATATATTTTTGCGTGACGGCACAGTGCCGTAGCAACGTACTCCTCAGTTTGCTGGGCACAGCCGAAGGGACCCTGTGCCTGCATCAGATCCAAGCCAGTTTGCCTGAACTCGGGCAATGGCAAACGCCTGGCAAACCTCGCGTACTGCAAGAACTCTGGCTACGCCTGCTGAGCGGTGACAGCCAGCGGCTGCCCGAGTCGCTGTACCTGCTGTACAGGCTGTGCCCCGTGAGCGAGTGGCATGCGCAGCACCCTATGCAACTGCTGCAGTACGATGCCACCGGGCGGGAAGTGATCGGGCAACTGGACGAGACCGTACGCCGGCTGCTGATCGAGGATCACCTGCGCCTGAACAACGACCTGCTGGGGCCGGCAGCCGAGAGCTATGCATTGGCCAAGCAGGAGATGGCACTCAGGCCGGGCCCCTCATTGTGCCTGCAACTGATCCAACAGGCGCTTTGGCGTGGCGACTGGGTGGTGCTGCAAGACCATGGCCAGCAAGCGCTGCCCATGACCACCCAGTGCCTGCAGACGATGCTGCGCGGCCAGCCCAACGAGACCCTGCAATTGCTGCGGGCGTGGCTGACCGATCAGCGCAAACAGACCAAAAAACGCAAAATCGACCTGCCGCCGTTGCTCAATGCGCTGTACTGCCTGGCGCTGATCGCTGAAAACGACAGCCAGCACTATGCTGCGCTCAAACAGGCACTGGTTCTAGGTACCAAGGAAAACTACGGCAGCGCGTACTCCGCGCTGTATCAGGTGTTCGAGCAACTGCAAGGCAACACGCCGGACGTGTCGTACCTGCGGGCAACCACGCTCAATGGCCTGGATGGGCTAATGCTCGCCTTGGCGCTGTACTGGCTGGATGCCCCACTGGCACGTGGGCCCGATTGGCGCGCGAAGCTGGAACGTTACCGCGGCGAACTCGATCAACAAGGTTACACCTGGCTGGCAGCAGAATTCGACGCCCTCGTCGCGGTGCAATTCGGGGTGCCCCGCCAGCTTCATGACCTGCACCATGATGCCGGTTTCAAACCACTGGCTGCGCTGCTGCAGCGCCAGGAAGCCTGGCAGCATGCCCTTAGCGCTCTGAGCCAGCTGAAACCGGCCAATGCACCAGTGGCCACGGCTGGCAAGAAGAACGCCCGGTTGGTGTGGTTGTTGAGCCTTGATCGCTATGGCAACCAGCTTGAGCCGCGCGAGCAGAAACTGGGTGCCAAGGGGCAATGGAGCAAGGGCCGCCCTGTGGCACTCAAACGCCTGATGGATGAGGGCGACAGCCTGGGTTTTCTGTGCGAGCAAGACCGACAGGTAATCAGCGTTATCCAGGCCAGCCAGCCGTACTATTCCCACGTCGAGTACGAATTACCCCTCGGCAGGGCCCTGCCCAGGCTGGTGGGGCACCCGGCGTTGTTCTGGCAACATGCCCCTGACATACGTATCGATCTTCAGGCAGGCGAAGCCAGCCTGCACCTTCAAGCCGAGGAGGGGCAGATCCATGTGCGTCTCGAGCCGCAGGGTATCGCTACTGCCGACACCTTCTACCTCCATCAGCAAACACCGACCCGTTTGCAAATTTATTCGGTCAACAGCGATCTGCGCCAGATCGCCAAGATCCTTGGCGACGGCCTGCGTGTACCGCAATCGGGCAAGGCGCAACTGCTCGAAGCCGTCAGCGCCATCGCGCCGCTGCTCCCCATCCATTCGGACCTGCCCGAGCTCGCGGTAAACCTTGAACACGAGCCTGCCGATACGCGCCTGTATGCGCACTTGCTGCCACTGGCCGAGGGTTTGCGCTTGCAGCTGCTGGTACGCCCTTTGGCCGAAAGCAGCTGGTTTCGCCCGGGCCAGGGCGCGCAGAACCTGCTTGGCGAGCGCGACGGCAAACCCTTGCAGGTGTGCCGCGACCTGGCGGGCGAACGCCAGGCACTGCAACAAGTGCTGCATGCCTGCCCGGGCCTGGCCAACGCCAACAGCGATGGCCAGGAGTGGCAACTGGACC
Source organism: Pseudomonas sp. S36 (assembly GCF_016647875.1). Taxonomy (NCBI): domain Bacteria; kingdom Pseudomonadati; phylum Pseudomonadota; class Gammaproteobacteria; order Pseudomonadales; family Pseudomonadaceae; genus Pseudomonas; species Pseudomonas sp. S36. The sequence goes on from NZ_JACVVG010000034.1 coordinate 31,539, forward strand.
AGCCTCAGTATGCATTGCAGGTACTCGGCGAACTGCAAGCATTGGACGGCAACTTGCTGCACTGCGTGTGGCCAGAGGGCGAGCGCCTGCGCATCAAGGGCCGCTTGAACCTCGACGCGCTGAAGCTGGGCGTGCGCAAACAGAGTGACTGGTTCATCCTGCAAGGCGAGATCGCACTCGATGACGGCAAAGTGCTGCAACTGCGCCAGCTTCTGGACCTGCTCAAGGCCAGCCCCGGGCGCTTCCTGAAGCTCGACCAACGGGACTGGCTGGCACTCGACAAGCGTTTGCGCACACGCCTTGAGGAGCTGGCGTATCTGGCTGATCGGGTCACGGACCAAGGCCTTCGCCTGAGCCCGCTGACTACCCCGTTGCTGGCCGGGCTTGCCGACGAAGTCAGCGAATTCAAGGCCGATAAAAGCTGGCAGGCGCACCTCGAACAACTGCAGGCAATGCGCGGCTATCAGCCCCAGCTCCCCCGTACCCTGCAGGCCGACCTACGCGCCTATCAGCATGAGGGCTTCACCTGGTTGGCACGCCTGGCTCAATGGGGCGTCGGTGCCTGCCTGGCCGATGACATGGGCCTGGGCAAGACGGTGCAACTGCTGGCCCTGCTGTTGCAGCGCGCCGCCGGTGGCCCGCAACTCGTGGTGGCACCGACCTCGGTCACCCTCAACTGGCAGGCTGAAAGCCGGCGTTTCGCGCCGCAACTGAAACTGCATCTGTATCAGCAAACCCGCCATTTGACAGGCCTCGGCGCCGGTGACCTGGTGATCACCAGCTACGGGTTGCTGCAACAGGACAGCGCAGCGTTCGCCGCCTGCCACTGGCACAGCGTTGTGCTGGACGAGGCCCAGGCCATCAAGAATGCCCAGACCAAACGCTCTCAAGCGGTGATGGCCTTGCAGGCCGGTTTCCGCGTGGTGGCCACTGGCACCCCACTGGAAAACCACTTGGGCGAGTTGTGGAACCTGTTCCGGTTCATCAACCCAGGGCTGCTCGGCAGCCAGGACCACTTCAACAGCCGCTTCGCCGCCCCCATCGAGCAGGGCGACACAGCAGCCCGACGCGCTCTGAAAGCCCTCATCCAGCCCTTCATCCTGCGCCGCCTGAAAAGCCAGGTGCTTGATGAGCTACCCGCGCGCACGGAGATTACCTACAAAGTGCCGCTGTCCGATGAAGAAGCTCACCTCTACGAAGCCCTTCGCCAGCAAGCGGTGAACAACGTTTCTGATCTGGCCCCCGGGGCAGGCAGATCATTCCAGATTCTGACGGAGATCACCCGCCTGCGACGGTTCTGCTGCCACCCGGCGCTGGTGACTCCCGGCTCGACCCTGCCGGGCAGTAAGTTTCAGGCTGTTACTGCGATCATCGAAGAGCTGTTGGACAATGGCCACAAGGCCTTGATTTTCAGCCAGTACGTCGATCACCTGAGTATCGTGCGTACCTGGCTTGAGCAAAAAGGCATCGCCTTCCACTACCTCGATGGCAGCGTGCCCGCCAAGGAGCGGGAAAGCCGCGTCAATGCCTTCCAAGCTGGCGCGGGTGAAGTCTTCCTCATCAGCCTGAAAGCTGGCGGTAGCGGCCTGAACCTCACCGCCGCCGACTATGTGATCCACCTCGACCCTTGGTGGAACCCGGCAGTGGAGGACCAGGCCAGTGACCGTGCCTACCGCATCGGCCAGCAGCGGCCGGTGACTGTTTACCGGCTGGTAGCCGAGAACACCATCGAGGAGCAGATCGTTGCCCTGCATGCTCGCAAACGAGACCTGGCTGACAGCCTGCTGGAGGGTGGCGAAGTGAGTGCCAAGCTGGATGCCGATGCCCTGCTGGCGCTGCTTGCGGGGTCGCTGGGGTGATTGTTAGGGCGTAGGGCCAGCTCGGCTGGCAATCAGGGCAGTGCGACCTAACCGGCACTTCGCCTCCAACTGGAAAGTGAAGAAAAAATCGGCATAATCGCTAAATCTCAAGATTTTGTGCGTCCAGTCAAGAAAATATTGACGCTCGCCCTCGAACGGAAGGAAAGGTACATGCGAGCAGCCGGTTATTCACTGCTACACGAAAGGCTGCGGTTGGACGTTGTTGCACTCAACCGCCCTGCAAGCGTTCAACCGGTCACACGGATTGAAGTGATCGGCAATACGCTCGCTGTGCCGCAGCGGCTGGCGCCTGCGGAAGACGACCTCATAGGGCATGTGCTTTTTGCACTCAAGCACGAGGGTATCAACCTCTCGATTCTCGCCCAAGCCCTGCCTCGGATCGGTATCGAGCATTTCGTGGCAGCGCTTGTGGCGGCCCCAAACGGTGTGTACATCCGCAAAGCCTGCTACCTCAGAGAAGCGTTCACCGGTGAAGAGATCATGCAGCCTTCGCCGGTGCGCGGGGTATTCGTCCCGTTGTTCGATACGCAGCGATACATTACCCAGCCCGGTGAACGAAACTCCAAATGGCGGGTAGAGTTCAACGGGCTGGGAGATCTGTCGTACTGCGCCACTGTCGAGCTAACCCCTGAGATATCTACGCTTCTGGCACACGATATTCTAGGCAGAGCCAAGGCATTCATCGAATCGCTGCCACCGATGATGATGGACCGAGCTATCAACTGGGCATACCTCCATGAAACCCAAGACTCGTTCGCTATTGAAAAAGAAGCGCCAACCGAAGACAAAGCTCGCCGGTTCATCCGGTTGTTGCGTCAGGCTCACGAACGCCAACCGTTGACCGAGGACTACCTGGTCAACCTGCAGAACGCTACTGTGACGAACCCGCTGGATCTGGCAGTGGCGTTCAGGCATGAGCAGAACCACCTGAGTAATGGGATGCATGGCGCTGCAGGCGTCACATACGTGCCCCCGCCTCCCGAGTTGTGCCGGGAGCTGATGGAAAGCCTGATGCGGTTTGCCAACAAGGCGCCAACCCAGGTTGACCCGCTGGTGGTTGCCGGGATCGCCTCTTTCGGCTTCGTCTTTCTTCACCCATTCATGGATGGCAACGGTCGCCTGTCGCGGTTCTTGATTCACCAGGCTTTCTGCCAGTCCGGGGCGCTGGATGACGGCCTTCTTCTGCCTGTGTCTGTCGCCATGAAACGAGATGAACGCACGTACCTGACCACACTCCAAGCCTTTTCCAGGCCGGTGCGGGAGTTTTGGCGCGTGAGCTGGATTGACCACGAGCAGTTCAGCTTTGAATTCATAGGGGCTGATGCCGTGTACCGGTTCTGGGATGCGACCCCTGGCGTGTTATTCACGTGCCTGATGGCCAAGCGCGCCTTGGAAAATGAACTGCGTGATGAAACAGCCTTCCTGGAAAACTACGATGCTGTCTACAAAGCTGTAGACGACCGGTTCGATGTTCGGGGCAGCGATTTGGCTAATTTGGTGATGATGTGCCTGAGCAATGGTGGCGTGGTATCCAACAATCGGCGCAAGCAATACCTTTACCGGGTTCCCGAGGCGGTATTCGATTTCCTGGAGCAGACAGCGCAACAGGTGCTTGCTCGCGACCAAGCACGTGTCGAACGACTCTGACTGCATGTGGTTGAAGGCAGACAGGGCCTACCCCGGCCACCCTTGACCCGCCTCAACGCCCCGCCGCATGCTTGATCGCTCCACCCACGCTCAAGGACTGATCGCATGAAGCTGGAAACCCTCGCCCTCCACGCGGGCTTCACCTCCGACCCCACCACCCGGGCCGCGGCGGTGCCTATTTACCAGACCACCTCGTTCACCTTCGACGACACCCAGCACGGTGCCGACCTGTTCGACCTGAAGGTGGCCGGCAACATCTATTCGCGCATCATGAACCCCACCAACGACGTGCTGGAGCAGCGCATGGCCGCCCTGGAAGGTGGGGTGGGCGCGCTGGCGGTGGCCTCGGGCATGGCCGCCATCACCTACGCCATCCAGACCGTGGCCGAGGCTGGCGACAATATTGTCTCGGTGGCCAAGCTGTACGGCGGCACCTACAACTTGCTGGCCCACACTCTGCCGCGTATGGGCATCACCACCCGCTTCGCAGCCCACGACAACATCGCCGCCCTTGAGGCGCTGATCGATGAGCGCACCAAGGCCGTATTCTGCGAGTCCATCGGCAACCCTGCCGGCAACATTGTGGATATCGCCGCACTGGCCGAGGCCGCCCACCGCCATGGCGTGCCGCTGATCGTCGACAACACCGTCGCCACCCCCGTGCTGTGCCGGCCGTTCGAGCACGGCGCCGACATCGTCGTGCACTCGCTGACCAAGTACATCGGCGGCCACGGCACCAGCATCGGCGGCATCGTTATCGACTCCGGCGCATTCCCCTGGGCCGACAACAAAGAACGTTTCGCCCTACTGAACACACCCGACCCGTCCTACCACGGCGTTACCTACACCGAAGCCTTCGGCCCCGCCGCCTTCATCGGCCGCTGCCGTGTGGTACCCCTGCGCAACACGGGCGCGGCGCTGGCACCGTTCAACGCCTTCATGATTCTGCAAGGCCTGGAAACCCTGGCCCTGCGCATGGAACGCCACACCGAGAACGCCCTGAAGGTTGCCCGCTACCTGCAAGGCCACGAGCAAGTGGCGTGGGTCAAATACGCCGGCCTGCCCGACCACCCCGAACATGCACTGGCCCAGCGCTACACCGGCGGCAAGCCAGCGTCGATCCTATCGTTCGGCATCAAGGGCGGCCAGGCGGCCGGTGCGCGCTTCATCAATGCCCTGCAACTGGTGCTGCGCCTGGTGAACATCGGCGACGCCAAGTCACTGGCCTGCCACCCCGCCTCCACCACCCACCGCCAGCTCAACGACGAAGAACTGGAAAAGGCCGGCGTGCCACGGGACATGGTACGGCTGTCGATCGGCATCGAGCACAGCGACGACATCCTCGCCGACCTGGCCCAGGCCCTGGAGGCCAGCCGCGGTTGACTCACCTGCGCCCTACCCAATGCCGACGGCGGGCGTCACTTCTGCATAACCGGATTGCCTTGCGATGACCCTGTTCTACCTGAAACTCATCGTCACCCCGCTGCTGATGTGGGCCATCTCCCTCGCCTCGCGGCGCTGGGGCGGCTTGTTGGGCGGGCTGCTGTCCGGGTTACCGATCACCTCGGCACTGGTGATGACTTTTTTGTGCCTGGAACAAGGCACAGCATTCGCCCTCGGGGCCGTGCCTGGCGCGCTGGGCGGGCTGGCGGGGGTGCAGGCAACCTATGCCTTCTACCTGTTCGCCACGCGCAGGCTAGGCGTGGGCGCTGCCGTGGGGCTGGCGATACTGTTCTATGGCGTGGCTGCCTATGCCTTTACCCATTGGGGCAGTTTGTACCTGTCGATTGGCGTGGCGCTGCTGCTGATTGCCGTGTTGATAAACGCCAGTGGGAGCGAGCCCAAGCCAGAGGCCATGGCGCTGTCTCGGCAGCGCTATTGGGAGATTCCCCTGCGCATGGTGTCGGCCACTTCCCTGCTGATGGTTACCACCAGCCTGGCCAACTGGCTGGGCCCGGCGACCAGCGGGATGCTGGCGCCGATACCGGTGATTGCCTGGCCGCTGGTGGTGTTCGCGCATTTGCAGAGCGGGCGCGCCGGGATGGCCGCGATGGTGCGGGGGAATGCGATCGGGGCGGTGGGGGTGATTGCGTTTTATCTGGTGTTGGCGGGGGTACTGGAGGCGTGGGGTGTGGGGCTTGCGGTCAGCCTGGCCATGGGGTGTGCCGTGATGCTGACCGTGGCGCTGGCGGCGGTGTTGCGGCGCAGGTGAACAAGCGCGCGCTTGCATTGGGTCATCCCCGTCTGGACGGCCCTGCGTCACAGACGCCGGGTTAACTCAAATACAACAGGCAACATCAATGCTTAATATTCGATTATGGAATTTATAAATCGATAATTAATATTATGAGTTATATGAAAGATCCGTAGTATTGGCACTGTCTTCACGCCGCTCCCAAGGATTTCTCATGAGCCCCACTGCCACCGTTATCGACCTAACGCTGCACCGCAAACGCAAGCTGGCCCAACAGCACGGGCGTCTGCTCTGGGCGATGTATGCACAACAGTTCGGCTTCAGCGCTCAGCCTGTGGCTAGCAGCATCCACACCAAAGCCCCGCGCCAGGCTTGAGCCATGTACACCCCCAGTTCTTTTGTGGCGACCCCAGCTGAAAACCCGGTTGCGCTGCCGGAAATCGCCAGCCCCGACGATGACGGCATCGGCCAACGAGTGGCCAACAACCTGCAACGCCTGCGGGCCAAGCGGCAATTGTCACTGGACGCCCTGGCGCGTGCCAGCGGGGTGAGCCGGGCGATGCTGGCGCAAATAGAATCGGGCCGCAGCGTGCCGTCGATCCGCGTCTTGTGCAAGATTGCCCACGGCCTGAAGGTTTCGGTGGCGGCGTTTCTTGAGCAGCGCGAATGCGAAGGCGTGACAGTGCTACCAGCGCGGCAAAGCAAGCGTCTGGTGAGCGCCAGCGGTGCGTTTGTCAGCCGCGCACTATACCCCTACGACACCCGCCATCAGGCAGAATTTTACGAGTTGCGGGTCGGCCCGCTCGGGGAAGAACATTCTGGCGGCCATGGGCCGGGCGTGCGTGAAAACCTGGTGGTGGCGCAAGGTGCGCTGGAGGTCAGCGTGAACGAAGAGCGGTTTCTACTCTCCACCGGCGACTCCATCATCTTCTATGCGGACCAGCCCCACTGCTACCGAAACCCGGTGGACAGTGAGGCGGTGGCCTATCTGGTGGTTATCCACCCAGAATGCCGCGACTAATCGCCGGGGCGCAGTTACATCAACAGGTGCAGCACATCATCGGCATGCCGTTGCAGCTCATCATCATCGGCAGGCTGCAATCGTTCATCATCTTCATCATCAGCATGCAGCAGTTGTTCATCATTTCCATGCTCATGCCTGCCATTGGCATCATCTTGCAGGTGATGCTATCGCCCACCAGCGTGCATTCCATCATGCACTTCATCATCGGCATCATCGACATGCCGCCCATCGCGCCCATCATCGGCATCATCATGCCCATGGCGGGCTGGGACATGCCCATCATCGACAGGTTGCCGCACTGCATCATCATCGGCATGCCGCAGTTCATCATCATCTGCATCATTTCGGCCGTGTTGCGGAACATCGCCATGTCCATGCCGGCAGCAGGCTTCATGGTGCACATCATGCCATCGTCCGCCATCTGGCAGGTCATGGTGGCCATCATCATCGGCATGCCCATCATTGGCATCATCGGCATGTTGGCGCTCATCGGCATTTGCATCTGCATTGCGTTCATCATGGTGAAAGTCCTCTTCAATTCGATGATAGGGTGTGAAGTTGATGCGCCGATTCTAGGGCCAGCGTGGACTGGGGCAAGGTGACAGGCCAACAGCGGGCAATTTCGCCGCAACAGATGTTTGAATGGGTTAGCGGCACACACAGATGCTTCAGCGATAAAAACGCTTTGATAGCAGAATGAGCCTCTTAAACTGCAAGTGAACAGGCGTCATCCATATCGCCAATCGTTCTGTGCTCATAACCCAGGTGAATATTTGATCTAAGCCTGGCTCAAAAACACCTGCCTGGTTTGTGTACCGGCGCTTCACCCCGCCATCGATCACCGCTACCCTTGGCCACCGGCCAGCGCCGACAGATCACCCGCTTTTGGAAACTACTGACACGATGGACAATTCTTCGACTCAAGCCGTGCATGGCAGCAAGGACAGCGGCGGGCGCGTACAGGTCATTGACCGCTCTATCGTGCTGCTGCGCACACTCGCAAGCCTGAAGCATGGCGCCAGCGCACTGGACCTGGCGCGGCAGACCGGTATCGAACGCTCCACCATCCATCGGCTGCTCAAGACCCTTCATTACTGGGGCCTTATCCAGTCCCGTGGCGCCACCTACCACATCGGGCCTGAAAGCCTGATTTACTCCGCCGCCTACCTGAACCGCCTTAACCTGCGCCGCCTTGCGTTGCCCTACGCCATCGAATTGCAGCGGGTGATTGGCGAGCGGCCGGCGATCGTCTCGCTGTCAGTACCCGTGGGCGACCAGGTGGTGCTGATTGAACGCATGTGGACCCCGACCACGCCACTGAACGTCATCGTCGACCTGGCCGACCAGTTCCCTATCGAAGGCAGCCCCAGCGGCCGGGCGGTACTTGCCACGTACAGCGAGGCCACCGCGTTGGCAGTGCTGGGCGAAGCGCGTTACGCCAATGCACTGCCTGCACTGGAACGTATACGCAGCAACCAGGGTTTTGCGTTTGGCCATGGCGAATTCAAGCCGGGGTTGTCGTCGGTGGCGTTCCCGATCTGCGTCGACACCGGCCAGGCGCTGGGCGCGGTGGTGGTAGCGGGGTTGGGTATGGAAGAAGAAACCGACCCTGGCTCGCCACTGGCGGCCCATGTACGGCGGGCATGCGAGGGCATTGCAGCGCAGTTGGAGAACACCTAGCCCACAGGGAACCGGGCCGCTGAAGCGCCCCTGGCTGCAGCCCCGTACGCACGGGGCCGCTCAACGGTAAAGAGCATGCCCGGCCATTTAGCCAGCCACTGGCCCGAGCAGTTCCAACAAGCGCTTTTTCTGCACTTTTCCGTAATGCGAGCGGGGCAGCTCATCGATGAACCACACTTTGCGGGGCACCTTGTAGCGCGACAGCAGCCCGCGGCAATGTTGCGCAAGCGCATCTGCCGTCGCCACCTGCCCGGCTTCCAGTACCACCACCGCACACACCTCCTCGCCCCACTCCACATCCGCCAGGCCGAACACATGGGCTTCGCGCACGGCGCCGTGGCTGAGCAGCGCCTGCTCCACTTCCCCGGGCTGCACCGACTTGCCGCCGCTGCGAATGATGTCTTTGCAGCGCCCTAGCACCTCAAGCTGGCCATCGGCACGAAGACGGCCCAGATCGCCACTGCGCAGCCAACCGCTCACCATCACCTCACCGGTCAGGCCAGGCTGCTGCCAGTAACCCGCCATGACGTGCGGCCCGGCCAGGAGGATCTCGCCAATGCCATTGGCGTCGGGGCTGTGTATACGCATTGCGGTGGCGAACAATGGCCGCCCTACCACGCCTTCTGCGCTTTCGCCGGCATGCCGCAGTGCTGCCATTTGTGCCGCTGGCAGGTAGCAGCTCCAAGGTGCTTCGGTCATGCCATAGAGCACGGCGGTGCGCCCGTCGAACAGGCTGAAGGCGCCCTCCAGCACTTCGCCGGTGAGCGCCGCTGCGCCGATATCCAGGCTCTTAAAATACGGGAGCTGCGCCGCTGCAGTGCCACTCTCGCGCAGCAGGCGCAACAACTGGGTGGGCACCAGTGAGCTGTAGGCGACACGCCATTGTGCCAGTTGCCCCAGGAAGGCCTTACTGTCGAAGCGCCCGCCCAGCACCACCTGGCCGCCGCCGAGCAGGTGGGCCAGCACCGCCACCGCCGCTATCGGCCACAGTGGCCGCACGTTAAGCAGCACATCGCCCGGCACCGCGCCGCGGGCCATGACGATGTTCTGCAGCACCGCGCAGAGGCTGTCGTGACGGTGCATGACTGCCTTGGGTACGCCAGTGGTGCCGCCGGTGTAGTTCAGCGAGGCCAGCGCCTGCGCAGGCTGCGCCACGCGCGCGGGCAACTGCGTGCCAGGTGCTTCAGTGAGGGCTTCCAGCGCACGGCAACGAATACCTTCGCCAGCCAGACCGGCGGCAACATCGGCGTATTGCGCAGAGAACAGCAACAATGCCACGCCGGCATCGCGCAACTGCGCCAGCAATTCGGCCGGTGACAATGCCGGGTCCAGTGGCACTCGCACGCGGCCGCTGGCCATGCAGCCATAGTCGGCGATCAAATAGTCGATTCCGGCATCGGCCAGCAGCGCCACCCGTTCGCCTTCACCCACGCCCGACCGCTCCAGCGCCTGGCCGAAGGCGGTCAGTGCCTGGTCCAGTTGCAGGAAGGTCAAGCGGCGACCCCGGCCAGGGTCGCTGAGTGCCGGGGCATCCGGCCATTTGCGGGCGGCCTGGTCCAGCAGAGTACTGATATCCATTGTTCACCACCCGCTCAGGACGATACGGCCGCTAACCTGGCGCGACTCCAGCAGCGCATGGGCCTCGCTCACCTGGGGGAACGGCAGCACGCGGTCGATCAGCGGCCTCACCTGGCCGCCATGGATCAGCGCCAAGGCCGTGCGCAATTGCTCCAGGGTCGCACTGCCCGAGCCCTGTACCTTGAGCCGGCGGCCGATCAAAAGCCCCGGGTTCACCGCAACGCTGCCAGGCTGTACATTGCCCAGCACCACCACACGGCCGCCGAGGGCCATGCTGCGCAGGGTGTCTTCCAGGGTATGGCCGAGGTTTTCCATGGCCACATCGACGCCACGCTTGCCCGTGAGTTTCCACACCTCGGCGCTGTAGCCGCCACTGGCCACCACCACGTCATGGGCCCCCAGTTGGTGAAGCAAATCACGCTTGTCGGCGCTGCCGGTGACCGCGATCACCCGTGCGCCCAAGGCACGCGCCAATTGGATCTGATGAGCACCGAGACCGCCACTGGCGCCGTTGACCAGCACCGTTTCGCCGGGCTGAAGGCTGCCTTCACCGTGCAAGGCACGCACGCTGGTGGCGATCGGGCAGGACGCCAGCGCCGCCAGGCTGTAGTCCAGGCCATCCGGCAACTCCACCGCCGAGATCGCCGGGACCCGCAGGTACTCGGCGTAAGCGCCTTCGGTGTCGACCGACGGCAGACCCAGCGCCCGGCACAGGTCCTGGCGCCCGCGCAGGCAATCGCGGCACTGGCCACAGAAGCGTCGCTGATACACCACCACCCGTGCGCCCACCTTCAGTTGCGCCACCCCCGCGCCCACTTCGACCACTTCGCCGGCCACCTCATGGCCGAGCACCACGCCGGTATGCGCCCCCGGCAGGTGCCCGGCGCGATGCAGCAGGTCGTGGTGGCAGACGCCTGCGGCATGCACGCGAACCAGTACCTCACCCGGGCCGGCCGTCGGCGTGGGTACGTCTTGCACCTGCAGTTGCTCCGGCCCGCCGAAGGCTTTTAGTACTATCGCTTTCATTTTTTATAACCATTTTCGATCTGCTAAGAAGATGTTCATATAACAAACATATTGTTTGCTATGTGGACATCAATTAAGTTTTCCTCACTTTGACGCCAACCTGCAAGAGGCAAAGCGTCTTTCTTTCTTTTGAGCGAATGCCTAGCAATGACAGTCGACTATCAGCATCAAGGTGAAGGGGTTGTGCAGATAACCCTCAACCGTCCTGAACGCCTCAACGCCTTGGACGGCCAGGCGAAGCGTGAGCTGGCCGCAGCCTGGGCCCGCGCCGCTGGCGATAAACAGGTGCGCGCCATTGTTCTGCGCGGCGCCGGCGAGCGGGCGTTCTGCGCAGGCTCCGACCTGAAAGAAATCGAAGCCACCGGCGAAGCTGTTGCCAGCGATCTGCTGGCCCGCGCCCTGCCGGGCGTTGGTGTGGAACTGAACAAACCGGTGGTGGCGGCGTTGCACGGCCACACGCTGGGCCTGGGTATCAGCCTGGCGATCCATTGCGATTTCCGTATCGCCCGCAGCGACACCCGGTTCAGCTTCCCGGAAGTGCGCCACGGCATGCTCTCAGGCTTCAGTGCCATCACCCTGCCGACCCTGGTCGGCGAGGCCGCGGCACTGGACATCATGCTCAGCGCCCGCAGTTTCGATGCAGAAGAAGCGCTGCGCCTAGGCCTGGTAAACCGTATCGCCGAAGACCCGCACGCTGCAGCCCTGGAACTGGCGGCGCAGTTGGCCGGGCATTCAGCCAAGGCCATGGCATGGACCAAGACCTTGCTGCTGGCGCAACGCAAGCGCCACCTTAGAGCGCACATGGCCCTGGTCGACCAGGCCCGCCAGGACGTCATGCGTTACCGATAACCAGAAACTGCCAACACCTCATCGCCTCGCCAGTACTGTCAGGAACTCCCACCACCAGGAATGGAAAGCGGCACCTTACCGGAGCCTCACCATGTCTCGCCCCAACATTTTCCAGCCCAGGCTCAACCTGCTGACCGCAGGCATCCTCGGGTTGTGCGTCACCCCACTAGCCTCGGCCGCCGATACCCCAGGCAACGAAGCTGCCCTGCAAACCGTGGTGGTCACCGGCGCTCGCGACAGCGGGCGTACCGTGGCCAACAGCCTGGCACCGATCGACGTGATAAGCGCCGAGGACCTGGCCCGCTCCGGCAAGCAGAACCTGCGCGACGCCCTGGCCGCCGCCGTGCCCTCCTACACCAACGCCGCCGGCTTTACCGGCGGCACCGGTTTGTCTGTGAAGTCGGCGACCCTGCGGGGCCTTGGCGGTAACCACGTGCTGGTACTGGTAAACGGCAAGCGCCGGCACAACACCTCGCTGATTTTCGTGCAGACCGCCGCCACCGCGAGCGGCCAGTCGCCGGCCGACCTCGACCTGATCCCGGTCAGTGCCGTGGACCACGTCGAGGTGCTGCGCGACGGCGCCGCTGCCCAGTACGGCTCGGACGCCATCGCCGGGGTGATCAACATCATCCTCAAGAACAACAGCTCCGGCGGTAGCGCCAGCGCACTGTATGGCCAGTACGAAAACCGTGTGGGCGGCAAAGGCAACTTCGGCGCCCGTGGCCAGGGCCAGGTCAACCAGGGCTTTGAACTGCCCAATGACGGTTTTTTCAGCCTGAGCGCCGATATCGGCATCCAGGAAAGCTCCAACGTTGCAGGTGCAGTGCCGGCCCGTACCCGCATCTATTTCCCGGTCAACGGTGGCGCCGACCCGCGTGAGAACGGTGAAAGCCGCTACCGCCAGCAGTTGGGCCAGCCACGCTCACAAACCTACAATTTTGGCTACAACGCCGAACTGCCGCTGACCGACACCGTGAGCCTGTATTCCTTCTCTACCCTCAGCCACCGCAACTCCACCAGCTGGGGCACCTACCGCACGGCCAACTCGCCGCAGAATATCGTAGCGGTCTACCCAGACGGTTTCTCGCCGCGCTTCGTGGTGGAAGAAGACGACTTCCAGGCTGTGATCGGCCTGCGCAACGAAGACGTCGCCGGCTGGAAGCTCGACCTCAGCACCAGCTACGGCCGCAACGACGCCAACACCCGCAACGAGAAGTCGCTCAACCCCTCCCTTGGCCCGACCAGCCCCCGCAACATGGACGGCGGCCACCTGATCGCCAGCCAGTGGACCAACAACCTGGACCTTACCCGCGCCTTCGACACCGGCCTGTTCGCCAAGCCACTAAACGTGTCCACCGGTGTAGAGTTCCGCCGTGACGGCTTCGAGATCGAGGAAGGCGAGTACGCCTCCTATGCCGACGGCGGCTACGTGTTCCCCGCCGGCCACCCGCTCGCTGGCCAGCGCCCAAACCCTGGCGCACCGGGCCTGGTGGGTTTCACCCCAGCGGATGCGCACAATTATTCGCGCACCAATACGGCTGGCTACATCGACCTCAGCCAGAGCCTCACCGACCAGTGGGACGTCAGCCTGGCCGGGCGCTTCGAGCACTACAGCGACTTTGGCGACACCGGCAGCGGCAAACTCTCCACGCGTTACGCCTTCACGCCAGCGTTTGCCGTGCGCGGCACGGTCAGCAATGGCTTCCGTGCGCCGTCGCTGCAACAGCAATACTATTCATCGTCGCTTACGGCGTGGCGCACTAGCCCGCTGAACGGCGTACTGGAACAGGCCACCACCCGTTATGTGACGGTGGATGACGCAGCCGGGCAGGCCCTGGGCGCCCGGCAGCTAAAGCCGGAAAAATCACTGAACTACAGCCTCGGTTTCGTGGCCACGCCCACCGAAAACCTCAACGTCACCGTCGACCTGTACCAGATCGACATCAAGGACCGCATCCTGCAAACCAGCAACCTGCAGGGCACCGCCGTGTCCAACCTACTCGCCGCCAACGGCCTGGACCCGAACCAGATCGTCTCCTACTTCGGCAACCTGGCCGACACCCGTACCCGCGGCATCGACCTGGTGGCCGACTACCGCTACGACCTCGGTGAATACGGCAAGACCAAATGGACCCTGCTGAGCAACCAGAGCCTGCAGACCATCGAGAAGATCAAGGAGCCTGACGCCCTCGCCGGCACCGGCGTCAGCGCCGTGGGCCGCGACCGGCAGGGCAACCTGACCAGCGCCTACCCGAAGAACGTCACTTCGCTGACCGCCGCCTGGCAACTGGGCGACTTCGACGTGACGCTCAAGGGCACCCGCTACTCGAAGGTCACCGGGCGCAACCAGATTGCCGCCAGCCGCGACGAGGAAATCCGCCCGGCGTTCATCACCGACCTGAGCCTGGGCTACTGGCTCAGCGATGCGGTGAAAATTACCGTCGGCGGCGAGAACATTTTCGACCGCCGCCCACAGCAGCTCAACGCCGAAGCCAAGCGCTACTACTTCTTCCCCACGGACGATCCGACCTACAGCTGGTACTCGCCCTACGGGCTGGAAGGTGCGTACTTCTTCGGCAAAGTCGACGTGAGCTGGTAACCCGCCATGAACACGCCTGGCATGCTTTCAGCAAACCCGCCCGCCGCACACGCGGCGGACCCTTCCGGCTTCGACCAGCGCCTGTACCGCAAGCTGGCCTGGCGCATCATGCCGTTCCTGTTCCTGTGCTTCGTGCTGAACTGGCTGGACCGGGTGAACATCAGCTTCGCGCACCTGCAGTTCAAGGCCGACTTGAACATCAGTGACGCCACCTTCGGCATCATTGTCGGCGTGTTCTCGATCGGCTACCTGCTGTTCGAGATACCCAGCAACCTGCTGCTCGAGAAGTTCGGTGCGAAGAAGACCATGACCCGCATCATGGTGCTGTGGGGGCTGGTAACCATCGCCACCGCATTCGCCCAGACGCCGGCGCAGTTCTACGTGTTGAGGGTATTGCTGGGCGCTGCCGAGGCCGGGTTTTTCCCGGGGGTAATCCTGTACCTGACCTACTGGTTCCCAGCCCGCTACCGGGCGCGCATCACCTCGCGCTTCATCATGGCCATTGCCGTGTGCGGCATCGTCGGCGGGCCACTGTCCACCTGGATCATGAGCCACTTCGCGGGCGCTGCCGGCTTCAGCGGCTGGCAGTGGCTGTTTGTGCTCACCGGCATCCCGCCAGTGCTGGCGGGGTTGTTTGCCTGGTACTGGCTGGATGACAAGCCGGCCGATGCCCGCTGGCTCAGCAACGCCGAGAAGCGCACCATCGAAGCTGCCTTGGCCCACGAACGGGCCAGCCGCAAACCGGGCGGCCACCAGCGCTTTCTGGAAGCGCTGAAAGACCGCAAGGTATGGTTCATCACCCTGGCCTACTGCCTGACCATCATGTGCACGGGCAACGTCACCAATATCTGGGCGCCGTCGATCATCCGCGATGCCGGGGTTAGCAGCCTGGGCCAGCTCGGCCTGTTCTCCGCCCTGCCCTACCTGGCTGGCGTGGCAGTGATGCTGTGGGCATGCCGCCATTCGGACCTGCACCAGGAACGCCGCTGGCATTTCGCACTTGGCGGCCTTGCGGCGGCCCTGGCAATGGTGCTGTTGCCCAACCTGATCGCCGGCCCCTGGTCAGCCATCGCCCTGCTGACCCTGATGACAAGTGGCTACCTGGTGGCCACGGCGGTGTTCTGGACCATTCCCACCTACTACCTGTCCGACCGTGCCCGCGCCGCCGGGCTGGCGTTGGTGAACTGCTGCGGGCAGGTCAGCAGCCTGCTGACGCCGATCATGATCGGCACCCTCAAGACCAACACAGGCGAAATCAGCCTGGCGCTGTACATCGTCGCCGCCCTGGTGGCGTGCGGCACCCTGACCCTGCTGTTCGGCGTTCCGCGCCAGGCCTTGCGCGATGCACCTTGACTCCTTTTTCGAGACTGACACATGACCGACTACCTGGCACTGGCCCATGAACTGGCCACCCACATCCAGCCTGGCGCCGCCGAACGCGATGCACGGCGTGCCCTGCCGTTCGAGCAACTGGACCTGATCCGCCAATCTGGCCTCGGCGCCGCCCGCGTTCCGTTGCACATGGGTGGCGGGGACATCAGCCAATTGGACGTAGCGCGTATCTTCATCACCTTGGCCAAGGCAGACCCCAGTGTGGCGCAGGCCTTGTTCCCACACTTCGCCACCGTCGAGCACCTGCGCCTGATTGCCAGTGATGACCAGCAACGCCGTTACCTGGGCGCCTTCGCCCAGCGGCAGCTGTCTTCCGGGGCCATCGCCGAGCGAGGGGGCAAGTTCCGTGGCGAGATTCACACCCGCCTGGAACGCCAGGGCGCCCAGCTGGTGCTCAACGGCAGCAAGTTTTACAGCACCGGCTGCCTGTTCGCCGACCTGCTCAAGGTGCAGGCGGTGGACGAAGACGGCAACGCGGTGTACGTGATGCTGCCGGCCAACACCCCCGGCATCGAGCTGCTCGACGACTGGGACGGCATGGGCCAACGTGTTACCGCCAGCGGCACCACGCTGCTGACCAACGTGCCGGTGGCGCAAGACCAGGTGATCCCCCTGGCCCAGTGGTACCAGCGCCGCAACTACATCGGCGCCAGCGCCCAGTTGATCCACTGCTCCATCGATATCGGGATTGGCCTGGCGGCGCTGGACGACGCCGTGCAGTGGTCGCGTACCGGTGCACGGCCAGTGCGCGAGAGCGGTGTGGACCAGGCCCGCAACGACCCATACATCCTGCACACCGTGGGTGATATGGCCGCCGCCATCCATGGCGCACAGGCATTGGTGGAGAAAGCATCACTGACCGTGGACCTGGCCGCCCGCAGCCAGCTGGAGGGCCGCCTGGCCGGCGAAGCACTGGACGCCCTGCTGGCCCGTGCGTCCATCGACGTGGCCGAGGCCAAGATCGCCTCGACCCGCGCCGCCCTGCATGTGTGCGAACGCCTCTACGAGGTAGGCGGCGCTGCTACCACCCAGTCGCGCTACAACTTCGACCGGCATTGGCGCAACGCCCGCACCCATACCACCCACGATGCCGTGGCCTACAAGTACAAGGCCATTGGTGATTACCTGGTGAACGGCACCCCCCCGCCCATCGCCTTCACTTACTGAAACCCAAGGAGCGCCCATGCCACCGTTACGCAAGCCCCTCTACGCCCTGTTTCTGGGAGCGCTCGCGGCCCCGGCCAGCGCTGCGCAAACGGCGGCCTGGGCCGACCTGGACGCCCGTATTGCCAAGGCGCTGCCGGGCGTGATCGAACTGCGCCACCAGATTCACCAGCACCCCGAACTGGGCAACCGCGAGGTAGAAACCGCCCAACGCATCGCCACACGCTTGCGCGCACTGGGCCTGGAGGTGCAGACCGGCATCGCCCATACCGGCGTAGTGGGCATTTTGCGCGGCGGCAAGCCAGGCCCGGTGGTGGCCATTCGCGCCGAGCTGGACGCCCTGCCACTGACCGAGCAGACCGGCCTGCCCTATGCCTCGACCGTTCGCGTGCTGGACAAGGGCGGTGACCTGCGCACCCGTGGCAAGGAAGTGGGCGTGATGCACGCCTGTGGCCACGACGCGCACATGGCCATGGCCCTGGGCGTGGCAGAAGTGCTGGCAGCGCGGCGCGACCAACTGCCCGGCACCCTGAAACTGATCTTCCAGCCCGCTGAAGAAGGCCCGCCCCTGGGCGAAACCGGCGGCGCCAGGCAGATGATCGAGGAAGGCGTATTGAGCAACCCAGTGCCGGCGGTAATCTTCGGCATCCACGTCACTGCCGGCACGGCAGGCACCTTTACCCTCAGCCGCAACCGCACGACCGCAGCGGCAGACACCTTCCAGGCCCGCATCACGGGCCGGCAAACACACGCAGCATTCCCCTGGACCGGCATCGACCCCGTGCCGGTAGCGGCGCAAGTCATCCTTGCCTGGCAGACCATCCCCAGCCGCCAGTCCAACCTCAGCGTGCTGCCGGCGCCGGTGATCTCCGTGGGCCGCATCCAGGCCGGGGACCGGCACAACATCATCCCCGCCGAAGTGCGCCTTGAGGGCTCCATCCGCACCGTCAGCGACGAACAGCGCGAAGACGTGCTGCAGCGCATGCGCCGTACAGCGCAGCACATCGCCGAAGCCTCGGGTGCCAGCGCAGTGGTCGACTACCTGCCCGGCAACTACCGCGCCGGGTACAACGACACCGCGCTGGTGGACAGCCTGTTGCCAGTGCTGGAACAGGTATCCACCACGCCTGTGAAGATAGACAGCGGCACGTACGGCGCGGACGATTTTGCCGAGTACGCCCGCCAGATCCCCGGCGTGTTCCTGCGCATGGGCGCAACCCCGCCGGCACTCGCCGACAAGCCGGTGTGGCCGACCCATTCGCCAGGCTTCCAGGTGGATGACCCGAGCCTTGCGGTGGGCATACGTGCCCTCAGCCGGATGACGCTGGCCTATATGAATGCCGGTGCTCGCTGAGCGCCCCGCCACAGTTGCAGGCCCGCAGCCGGCCTTGCCGAACCACCCTCGACCTGTGGCACGCGCCCTCGTCTTTATAGGGCCACCGTTTTGCACAAATTCTGAAAGTTGTCGCAAATCACTGTGGGAGCGGGTTCACCCGCGAACACCGGCGCCAGCCGGTGCCATCCACCCTGAAGTCAAGCAGCGCCCACCCCCTCCCCAGGCCATACCACCGCCTGGGCCACAATCACATTCGTGCCATTGAACGTAAGCGCAGGCCCGCCATGAAGCTGATAGCCCAGCTGCAGGGCATCACTGACCCTGCGGCAAAAGGCAGCGTCATCGGGGCCGGTCAGTACGCGGTAAATGGGCATGCCGTCGGGTGGCTGGTTCATCAGGTTGATCCTTGTTGCGGTAAGTGTGGGGTTCTAATACTACTTGGAAACAGCCTGCAACCTGGAACACCGGGCAGTCTATGTAAAACGCGATGGTGTTCCTGGTAAACAATCAGAATTTAACCCTTTCTTGTAGGCCGTTTCCCAAAGATACTCCGTGAGCCTGTTTTTCGTTGCGCGTGGAAATCGTCAGTCCTAGTCTCGGCCCGTCGCTGCAAATTCAGCGACCGGTTTTGACAGACCGTCGATTGTTGTCCGTGTGCATACGCTTATGGCGGCTGTACGTGCGGGCACCTTCGTGTGCGCCGAGTGCCAACAATCTCGGTCTGTCAACCCGCGTACAGCTGCCACCCTCCCGTTTGACAGCGAGGTGGATAGCAGCTCAACCATTGTTGGAGCGTGAGCATGCTGAAAATCGTCCCAGACCCACCCCGTCACATTCTTTCCCTGAAAGACACACTAATCCAGGCCACGGATTACGCCCTGTGCGCGGCGACCGTAGTGCAGCAGGCAATGGCGCTACAGCCCAAATCGCCCGCGTCGGTGCTCATCATGGCGTCGATGCACGAACTGGAAACGCTGCGAGCGCTGCTTGAGTCGGCATTGATCCAGGTGCAGATGCCCTCAGAACCGAGGGCCTGGCACTAAAGCCTGGTTGTGTAACGCCTGGGCTGTTAGAGCCACCAGGGTTCCCAGCCCAGGCAACGAAGTCTTTCGGGGAGCTACCACCGTGCCCACAGAAGAAAACAAATTCACCGTCGGTAAAACCACCTTCTACCAAGGTGCCAACCAAACCCATCCCCTCTTCCGCATCGAACCTGGCATCCCTTGCCAAAGTGCACGTGAGCAGGCCTCGGAACTGATGGGCTATGCGCGGGACATGACGCTGGATGGTTTGATGGAAGATAAGCCCCAGCTGATCTGGGCATCCCACTATCTATGTGCGCTGGCCAAAGCGCTGATGGATGATGCTGAGCTGGGCATGATGCGGTGAATCGCGCTGATAGCCCTCCAAGATCGGGATTGCGTAATCCCAATAGATGATTGTTCAACAGCGAATAACAAGGTTTTTGATAGGCACCTGGGTCTGAGTATCCAAACGCCTAGGCTACCGACTCACTTCAAACTCCACGCCAGCTGTTAGACCTCTCACTTTTGCGAGTATGCAGATTCTTCCAGCGCTTCAGAATCATCTCAACCAGCCCCCCATCAACCAGCGCAGCAGGCATTTGAGATATGAGCCTAACATCCGACCGTTCCCATTTTTTCTATCAAAACAACACACTATCTACCCTCAGAAAAGGTGACCAGACGCGCGCCGTTTTTCGCCATGATGAGTTGCCGTTGGCCGAGCAACACGGAGGAACTGGTGGCACTACAGGTTTGATCGCCTCAGACAGTCAACAATCGGTGCTCAGTGTGCACGGTGACCAGCAGCAGAATCGCGCTTTTACAGCGTATGGCCATGATTTGGGTCACCAACAGGGTCACGGGGTACTCAGTTTTAATGGTGAGCACTTTAATAAAGTGTCGGGCAGTTATGTACTTGGAAACGGATACCGGGCCTACAGCCCGGTACTCATGCGTTTTCGCGCCAGCGACACCTGGAGCCCTTTTGGCCGGGGCGGGTTGAACAGCTATGCCTACTGCAACGATGACCCAATCAACCACCAAGACCCTAGCGGCCATGTGCCACGCTTCGGGCTCGCGCACGCAAAGCATAGGATCGTACGAACATTCAAGGTTGAGCATTATGAAACGCTGACGACCACTCAGGTTACGACCATGGGCAAGGGTGCAAGCGCTCGGAGCAAGGCCATGAACACCACCCGCAGAACACTGCGTACTACCATAATATTCGAGGTTCTTGTGAACCCTGAAGTGGGTCCGGAAAAGACGTACGTTACCAAAGCCAATCTGAAGGCGTACCTGAGAAATAGTGAAAATTTAAATGCCCTCACGCTGGCTGCTAATGGGGGTGATAAAAGAATGGCTGACAGCTCCGTTTATCTCTCAAGCCTTGAAAGCTTTAGCAAAAGTTTTACGATTATGGGGGAGTTACTTGTAAGGAGGGCGGCCGATCCGCTCGACTTGACTGCTTATTGGCAAGGTACGTTTAGAGTGAGTCAAGGCGCTTATAAAGTGAGGAATCCGCAACTTAGGCCTCTCCGAAAATAGAATTGGCAACGCCACATGGATTGAAGACCTGTGGTCACGGCGGTCTAGCGCTTCACGAACTTGTCGCTGATACGGCTTTAAACTGTGTCTTTCGACCTCGGGCCATTGATGCCAGCGATGACGCATGAGCGGTTCTGATCGAGGGGCGATGAGCCGACGCATGCATCATCCAAATAGGAAGCGTCGTCGTTTGTGCGAAAAAATCGGAATTAGGCCCTTTCTTGTAGGCCGTTTCCCAAAGATACTCCGGGCGCACGTTTTTCGTTGCACATGAGCAGTGTGGATTCTAGTCTCGCCCGGTCGCTGCCAATTCAGCGACCGGTTTTGACAGACCGCTCACGTTGTCCTCATGTGCACGCCTTTATGGCGGCTGTACGTGCGGGCACCTATGGTGCGCCGAGTGCCAACGTCTCGGTCTGTCAACCCGCGTACAGCTGCCACCCTCTTGTTTGACAGCAAGTTCGAGGCAGCTCCATATCCCACGTTGGAGCTGAACCATGCTAAAGATTGTTCCTGATCCGCCTCCCGCCCTTCTCTCCCTTGAAGACACTCTGATACAGGCCACTGACTACGCGCTCTGCGCATCGACCGTTGTTCAGCAGGCGATTCAACTGCAGCCCAAATCACCCTCCTCCATCCTGATGATGGCATCCATGCACGAGCTTGAGACGTTGCGCGCGTTGCTTGAATCGGCATTGATTCAAGTGCAAATGCCGTATGAGCCAAGGTTGCGGCATTGAGTTTGTGATTGGTTTCGCCTGGGTTGTGCGTGGTGCGGCTAGGCCAGTCCAGGCATTAGCGTGTTTCGGGGAGCGACAAAGATGGCCACAGAAGAAAACAAATTCACCGTTGGTAAAACCACTTTCTACCAAGGCGCGAACCAGACCCACCCCCTTTTCCGCATCGAGCCTGGCATCCCCTGCCAGAGCGCACGCGAGCAGGCTTCGGAGCTGATGGGCTATGCGCGGGATATGACGTTGGATGGGTTGATGGAAGATAAACCTCAGCTGATCTGGGCTTCGCACTATCTGTGCGCGTTGGCCAAGGCGCTGATGGATGATGCTGAGTTGGGGATGATGCGGTGAAGTAGGTTTGCCCTTCCGGACGCGTTGAAGACATAGTTCGGTGTTCGGCTTTGGAGGCCCCGGACGTTGAGGGGCCGATCAACGTAATTATTCGAGTAGATTTCACAAACGCAATCTATCGCGCGAAGAGCAGTAAGTTATAAGAGCCGCGCCTTTTAAAAGATTGATTATGTCAATCATATTTGCCATGCCTCTGACTCAAATGCAAACTAACGAATATCATAGCAATACACAGGAAACAAAACATTGGAAATTATGACTCTCGAGAAAATCGAAAAAATTGCAATCCAGTTTAATCTAGCTTTTGGGACTTCAACGTTAGTTTCTGCACCTAAAACAAGATCATACAAACTGGCGTTTATCTCATTCACACTAACGATTTTATTTTTGGCCATATCAGCCATTAATCATGACGCTTCACCACTTTTCGTGCTTCTTTCAAGCCTTGCTGCCGCCACCTTCGAGGTGATAGGCATTTATCTTTTTGCGTCGAAATATGATCTAGAATACCGACAGTTTATGCTAAAAAAATGTGGGGTACTCAGCAATGAAAGCAGGTTTTCTTACAAAAATCTCGAAATTCATAAGACGTTATGGCTCAAAAAGCATTTTAAGGTGCCACAGGAATCATATTTAGAGGTCATAGAAAATATTGACAAGACGGTAACTCTTAGCAATCGCTTCAAAGAAAACTCTTTAACTCTAGGCGAAAAAACTCTGAGCCACATTTTCAGCGGCCGCCTATTTTTAAGACTCTTTACCTTAAGTTTCTTAAGCATAGCCTAAATGTATCTTTCAAATTTATTGACCTAAGCGGGCAACTGAAAATACAGATTACGCCGTACCTAAGCAAACTGCCAGCATATGCAATAGCAAGCGGGGTAATTGCAATTTACACTGCTGCACTCTTTGGGCTCTTGGCTTTGGCTTGGCGGGCAGGCCGAGATCTTTATCTTGAAAGGCGTAAGGGGAAGTGCTCGAAAAACTCAATGAACCTCTTCGTACAGACCCTTATCAAGAGAGCTACACTGCCAATTTACGATGCACGCGCACTTGCTCGTACTACTGGCTAGTGTCGTGAGCGGTTAATTCATTGTAAGCGCTCCATGAACCCCACCTAACCAATAATGGGCAGAGCACCTAGCTGTGTATTTGAGGTGTGCAATTCCAAGGTAGCAGCGCTTCGTAATCTTCCACTGAGCACGCCTGCGGCAGGCGCTCCAGTGCGTGGCGCAGCCACGCATAGGGCTCTTGGCCGTTGGCTTTGGCCGTCTCTACCAGGCTGTAAAGATGTGCGCTGGCAGTGGCACCTTTGGGCGTGTCACTAAACAACCAGTTCTTTCTCCCGATGACAAACGGGCGGATCGCACGCTCGGCT